>NZ_JAXEGN010000169.1:0-2839 GCF_034103065.1 Bullifex sp.
TAGAAGCTCTTTAATGCATTTAAGCTTAAACTCATCTGTATAAGTCTTCTTGTTTCTACCCATATCTTTTTTACTCCTTTGATATGGTAACTGTTATTCGGATTATTTTCACCTCCCTGTCTGATTTACACTCTTAGTATATTGGTCGTCAGCACTAATTTGAAAAGTCTTTGTGTCGCTGTCCTGAGAATAGACAGTAATCATCTCTGAATTCGGATAGTACCAGGAAATAATCTCTGCTAGAATTGTGATAGATACCTCACCAGCATTCTTCTTTTTCTGTCTTCCAGAAGGGAGAATGTTTCCTTGTATTGGCCATTTATCATAGAGTTGATTTATCCATTCTGCATAAGTATCCATATCCAACGGATCTGATTTCTCAACACATCTTCTCAGGTAACTCTTTACCTGGCCAAGTTGATTTACTGATGCTTTTACTATCTGGTATAGATTCCATTCCTGTTCATCCACTGACAGCGAATACCCTTCCTCATCAATCTTGTAGATTGGATAAGCTTTTTCTATAAGTTTTTGAACATAAGCAACACTTATTTCAGAGTCAGATATTTCTTCCCAAACCCATCCAGGTATCAAAATCAAATCGTAATCTTTCAGAATATCATCTGCGCGTTGGCATCTTTGATTGAGATGCTGCAAAAAGGAAACAGAAGAGGTGTCCAGTATTGCAATCTTCCTCTGGTTTTCTATTTTTTCAATGGAGGTAATATTCATTCTTTTTCCTTTCTTGTTATCAGTTCAATTTCCTTCATGATATTTTTAAGGTATTCTTCATTATCTTTGTGATAACTTAATTCCGGGTTCTCCTTCTCCTTCAACCTGATTTTATCCTGCAAAGGCGCCATATTAATGACGTTGGATGGAAGAACCAAACTGTCATCCAGCCCAAGAGAACGAAAACGCTCAGGCATGTTATCAAATCTTACATCAAATACGGATTTTATCTTTCTCTTTAATTCTTCATTCTCACTTTTTAAGGCATATTCATAGAGTGATATAAGAACAGCTTTATAAGGTGCCTGGAAGGTTGACATACAATAAAAAACTTTTGATAGGAAGTCTTCATCGGTCAATTCGTTGTAATACCGTTCGAGGCCAGATAGCAACATATGTGCGGCAAAACACTCTGCTTTTCTTTCCTCGATTGTGTTGTCGGTTTCAATATAGTGATCAAGGGAAACCTTATCAAAAATCAGATGATAAACTTCATGCCATGCTGCAAAATACTGGTTTGCCCTAGGAAGTGCAGTATTGATGACTGGAATTATTTTCCCTTCCTTTACATAGATGGCACCACTGAAAAACTGATCATCGATTGGGAACTGTATAAGTCCATATGATTTTAGAATGATTAGAGCAAGCTGGGGAACGGATGCGACTCTCATGATGGACTGATTTGTCTGAATTGTGATTACCTGTTTTGATATCTCCGGCTCAATATAAATATTCTTTGCTATTACTTCCTCAATATTGGCTGATGTTATAAGTTCACTCATAGCACTCACCCTTAATAATAGATTGTACAGAGATCAATCACATCAAAAAGCAGTTCAACCTGTTTCTTTGCCTTATCGCTCATATTATGGTTTTCCGGAGCGTTCTTTGAGTAGACGGCTGTCACAGATTGCTGGTAATCAGTACTATAGAACACCAGGTCATCTGCTGTCAGATTGAGTACGGCAAGTATCTTCTGAAGATGGCGATTAAATGTGGTTTTGCTATCGATGCCACCATTCAGGATCTTATCCAGTGTTGGACGGGAGATATCGGCTTTGCTGGCAAAAGCAACTTTTGTGTATCCTGCGTCGCGAATGCAGTCTTTCAGTTTTGAAGCAACAAGATTTCTATGTTCAAACAGTTCATCAAACTTCATTGTGATTACCTCCTTTTAGTTCTGGTTAAATTATATGCGTTGCAAACTATAAAATCAAGTAAATGTAAAAATATAATTTACATATTTACATATAAGGAGCTCTGATAAAACTTTTTTGTTTTCTGCCTTTTATCCATCCATCTAACTGCGATAATGACTATCGGTTAAAGCGAGGGGCATTTACGGGTGAAGGGATATGTAGAATGAGATGTATAAAAAAATGACCCTACCATACTTCATTTATATGTTCCTTCTCATATCTTTTATACTCAGTAGTAATCTTATTAATTCCTTTCGCTTTCTTTTGTTTTGTTACATACCTTGTAACAGTGGATAAAGAAATACTTTTAGAATTAATATCACCTTTGTTTATTAGAGTTTCATAAATCTGTGTTGCTGGTAATCGAGGATATTCATTAATGTAATATGAAATTATGGTTCCAAGATCTCTATCTATTTTTCTTTGGTTACCTATAATCAACTTAATTCAAATACAGATATTCTTCCTGCTAAAGATTTCATTAACTCCACCTTTTGCGATCTTAATAAAATAAATTGACCACTTTTGTCTGACTTATCAACTATTTGCTTAATTCCTTCAAGCATTGAATCCTATTTCTGAACTTCGTTAATAAACAATGGACAAGGATTGTTTAAGAATAATAATTTAGGTTCTTTTTTTGCATGAAGTCTTATTAGACAATATGAAGTGACCTCCCATATAAAAATTGCAAATTCGTGAATTCTGCGAGATACTTGGGAAAATAAATAAATAAATAAATCAAAACAAGCATGACGCATTAGCACATGCAATAAAGGAGATCACTAATGATAGATAGTGTAATTTATGTTGGAATAGATGTCCATAAGGATACAAACAGTGTATGCATGTATGATAGGCAAGATAATACCTTTTTTGCAGAAGCAAAGTTAGATGCAGGAACAGAC
>NZ_JAXEGN010000170.1:0-8396 GCF_034103065.1 Bullifex sp.
TGCACGGAAACCAAAAGTTCTATTTCTCTTTACTTTACTTGGCTGATAGGTTCTTTTTCCTTTGTAACTCATGAATTTACTCCAATATTTTTCGCATAAAAGCGCAGATTTTATAACTCACAGACAAAATTGTCCGATTAGCAACTTTATATGAGATAAGAAAAATGGTCAATATCTATAACTGGTGTATCTTGACATTTTTTATATCATAACGAGGAAATAACTCATGAATCTTTCTTAATATTAAATTTTGTTTTAATAAAAAAGCACTTTTATAAGATGCATGATCAATACTTACCTCTAAGTTTTCGACATCAATTGTATCAAGTTTTACATGTGGATATAATACTGGACCAACAATTTCTTTCCACTTGAATACTACAACCTCCTCCCCAAGGCTTTCTTCAACCTTCTTTTGAAAGCTTTTTACATAGTAAGAAATAGGTACCTCATATTTCATTTAAGCAACCCTCACATACATTATACTCAATAATACTCTCTTTTTTCTCATTAAAATAACTTTCACGTGGAAGGAAGGTATAAAATGCCTGACAATAAGAAGTAAGTTCGTTTAAAAACTTAGCTCTTTTAATATCATCAAGCTCTAAAAGTACATCATCTAACAATAAAATAGGATCTTTTCCTGTTTTATCTTTAAATATTCTTGCCTCAGCAATACGAAAAAGTAATGAAGCAAGTCTAATTTGACCTGTAGAACCTGTAATTACTAAAGGACCATTTTCATCATTAACAGTAAAACGGTCTCTATGAATACCTGATGTAGTAGTCAAAAGTTTAATATCTCTATCATGTGTTTCTTTTAGATACTCAATTATTTGATTAGGATTTTCTTTTTCTTCCCATGAAGAACGATAATTAACTGTAATATTCTTCTCAGTTCCTGATATTTTTTTATATAGAAAAGGAAATATTTCATTAAATTCATTAACCATGGTTTTTCTGCTTTTTATTATCTCAAAACCTAAGTTAGCAAGTTTTACATCGTATATATCTAAAAGAGAGATTTGATTATTCTTAATAGCAGCATTTCTCTGAGCTAAAATATTTCTATATGAACGAATGTAATTTAAATATATTGGGTCATACATACTTAAAGTCTGATCAAAGAATTTTCTTCTCATCTCAGGTTCACCTTTTATAAAATCAATATCATCATGAGTAAATACAATACAAGGAAATAGATAAATTAATTCTTTTCTATCTTTTACTTCCTTTCCATTTAAAATTATCTTTCTTTTATTTAGTTCAAGAGAGTAAGAAACTTCATAAATATCATCTTCATCTTCAATGATAGCTGAAAGATTCATTATTCTTTCACCATGCTTAATCATTTCACGTGATACTTGAGTTCTAAATGAATTTCCATAACAAAGAGTATAAACAGACTCAAGGATATTTGTTTTTCCTTGTCCATTCATCCCTTCTAGAATGATATCGTCCTTATCAAAAAGGACGATACCGTTATTAATATTTCTAAAGTTGTAAAATTTTATTGATTTAAAGTGCATAATCAACCATGCATTGGCATAATTATGAAAATGAAATCTTTTTCAGGTTCTGGAAATAGAGCCATAGCTGTTTTAGATGAATTAAAACAAATCCTAAAGTAATCAGAATCAATTTTCTTAAGTGATGTAACTAAGAAAGCATTGTTGAATGTAATATTTACATCATCTCCACTATATTCACATGGTACTATTTCTTTAGCATCACCTACATCACTAGTTTCACCACTTACCATAATTCCATCTTCTTTAAGCTCTAAATAAACCTTCTTAGATTTATTCTCTACAAAGATTGATACTCTGTTTAATGCTTCAATCATTTCAGAAACTTTAATCTTACATTCATATTTAAATTCATTAGGAATTACCCTTTCATATGCAGGATATGTTCCTGTAATTAAAGATGAATAAATTAAGTGTCCATTAATTTGAGCAAAAATATGTGTATCAGTAATCATCAAAGAGAAAAGACCTTCACCAATTCCAATATTTGTCAGTATCTGAAGAAATTTAACAGGAATAATACATGATTTAAAATCAGGAATATCCTGTTCAAATCTTTTTTTAATACAACTTAATCTCTTACTATCTGTTGCAACCATTACAACATCATCATTTTTCTTTTCAAAATAAACACCTGTTAAAAAGAATTTTGATTCATCTGTACCAACAGCAAAAGATGTTTTATCAATCATATCGAAGAAATCTCTTTGAGAAAGAGAGAAAAATTGTGATTCATCATATGTTAATAGCTGTGGAAAGTGTTCAGCAGGAATAGTTCTAATATTAAAGTTAATACTTTTTGATTCTTTTAAAGGTGTAATTTTTAATTTACCATCTTCTTCACTAAATTCGATATCCATTGATGGTAAAGATTTTAATACTTGTAGAAATTTATCACATGTTACAGTAGTTGCACCAGGAACATCTGTAAAGACAGGAAAAGAGGTTAAGAATCCCATCTTATTATCTGTTCCTTTGATAGTAAGTACATTCTGATAGTTTTCAAGCAAAATATTAGAAGAAATAGTCAATGAATTTCTTTGACTAGTAAAATTGCTTGCATATTCAACTTCCTTAAGTATTGTATCTTTAGGACATATAAATTTCATAAATAATTATTCTACTCCTCTTCGATTATTAATACTGTTATTATAAAGTATATTTTAGTTTAGTAATAGTAATAATATATTCTTTTTAATTGTTGAAAACTGTTTTATTTATTGTACTGAATAAGATTACATTGTTGAAAAGTTTTACTTAAAACTTGTGGAAAAGATTTTTTAATTGTTGAAAAGTAGGAAAAAAAATAAAAATTTAAAAAGTTTTCCAAAGTTTCAACAATTCAGTATTGGTTTTTCAACAGCTTTTCAGAGAGATATTAACAACTTATCAACAAGTTTTAAACAGAGTTTTCAACAATAAAAGAAAAAAAGAGACCTGAAAAATTAATCAGGTCTCGAAAAAAAAGATGAAAAATAATTATTTTGATTTTGATCTTATTGTGTTTTCAAGAGTGTCTATTGCAGCAGCAATATCTGAATTTTGTTTCCTTTCTTGATCAACTTTATCAATTGAGTGAGTAATAGTTGAATGGTCTCTATCAAAGTAATTACCAATTTCAGTTGTTGAATATTGAGTAATTTTTCTTGTTAGATAAATAGCCATGTTTCTTGCATCTTTAATAATTGCAGTACGTTTTTTACCTTTAATTTCACTTATTTCAATGTTGTAATAAGAAGCAACTTCTTTAACAATTGTACTAATAGAAATGTCCTGTTCGCTTGCCATTGGTGCAGAAATTAGGTTCTTAAGCTGTTCTTGGGCTATTTCTAGAGTAATATTTGTTTTAATTAATTTTGAATAAGCAATCAAAGTTGTAAGAGAACCTTCGAGATCACGAACATTAGTTTTGATGTTTTCAGCCATGTAAGAAATAACTGAATCAAAGATTTTTACATTCTGTGCTTCACACTTCTTTTTTAATATAGCAACTCTTGTTTCATAGTCAGGAGCTGTTAAATTTAGATTTAAACCTCTAGTAAATCTTGATTTTAATCTATCAGTAAAACCTTTTAATTCACTAATTGGTCTATCGCAAGTAAATATAATTTGTTTATTAGCTTCATATAAATCATTAAATGTATGGAAAAGCTCTTCCTGTGTTGAAATCTTCTCTTGTAAAAAGTGAATATCATCAATTAATAGTACATCAGCTTTTCTATATTTAATTCTAAATGAAGAAGAGTTTTTTTGTTGAATTGAATTAATAAAATCGTTTGTGAAAGTTTCTGCTGTAACATAAATAACTTTCTTTTTTGGATTTTCCTTTTCAATGTAGTTTCCTACAGATTGAAGAAGGTGAGTCTTTCCAAGACCTACACCACCATATATTAAGCATGGGTTATAATTTATTCCAGGATGCATAGCAATTGCCTTTGCAGCGTTATATGCAAAATTTGTATTTTCACATGGAATAAAATTTTCAAAGGTGTAGATAGGATTTAAGTAAGAATTCTTTTTTGGAGCTTCTTCTTCTATTTGTACACTATTTTCTTCAACTTCATCGAATTCTTTTGCTTCACCTATAATAGTTTCAATATCGATATGAGTTCCAGCAATATCATCTAGTGCTGACTGTAATTCATTTTTACAGTGAGTATTAAAACTATTTAGATACATTTTTGCAGGGAAAGAAATGGTAATAGAATTATTGCCTTCTTTTACAAAAGAAGCATTAGTTAACCATATTTGCTTTCCTTTTTGTAACCTTTTTTGGGTTTCTTCAAGGGCTTCTAGATAATAGTCTTTTAACATGAAATAATCCTTTGTGTTCAATTTAGCACATTGGAAAGCTATTCTCAATTGCTGTTTTTGTGTAACTATTAACAACCAATTGTTGTTTTATCAATAATTGATAAGATATTTATATATATTATAAAAAAATATAAACTATGTATTTTTATGAAAGCTTATTGAAGCTAAGTTAAAAAATTGTTACTATATATTAATATTATGCTTTTTTTAAAAGCTCTGAAATAAGGTGAGTCAATTTTATGGATGAAACAAAAAAAAACGAAGATGAAAACATGCTTACCGAAGGATTAAATGCTGCTACAGCAGTAGGTAATTCTGAAGAATATGACAGTAGTGAAATTCAAGTACTTGAAGGTCTTGAGCATGTACGTCTTCGCCCTGGTATGTACATTGGTACTACCGGTATTGATGGCCTTCATCATCTTGTATATGAAGTCCTTGATAACAGTATTGATGAAGCTATGGCTGGCTTTTGTGATCAAATTACAATTACATTTGATCATAACGAATATGGTGAAGTTTGTACTGTAGAAGATAATGGTAGAGGTATCCCTGTAGATATCCACCCACAGGTTGGAAAGAGTACACTTGAAGTATGTTTAACAAAACTTAATGCAGGTGGTAAGTTCGGTAAAGGTGCTTATAAGGTATCTGGTGGTCTTCATGGTGTTGGTGTTTCTTGTGTAAACGCCCTTTCCTGCTATTTAGAGGCCACAGTTTATAGAGATGGAAACATTTATAAGCAAATATACCATAGAGGCATTCCTGAAGAAGATGTGAAGATTGTAGGACATTGCGATCCTGAAAAACATGGAACTACTATTAGCTTCTCTCCTGACTTCGAAGTAATGGAGAATAATAGTTTTAACTATGAAACATTATCAAATCGCTTTAGAGAACTTAGTTTTTTAAATCATGGTATAAGAATTACTATTGTTGATAAGCGTCAGGAAGAAGAGAAAACAGAATCATTCCACTCAGAAGGTGGTTTAAATGAGTTTGTTTCCTATCTCAATGAGTATAAGAAAACATTATTTGCTCCTATTTCTTTTGAAGGTGTAAAAGATGATGTTGTTGTTGAAATAGCACTTCAGTATAACGACAAATATGATGAGAAAGTTTATTCATTTGTAAACAACATTAATACACGTGAAGGTGGTACTCATTTAACAGGTTTTAAAACAGCAGTCTTAATGGCTGTAAATAACCAGCTTTCTAAAAATGCAAAGATGCTTAAAAAGTTTGGTAATGATAAACTAGAATCAGCTGATATCTCTGAAGGTTTAACTGGTGTTGTATCAATAAAGATACCTAATCCTCAATTTGAAGGTCAAACTAAGATGAAACTTGGTAATGCTAATGTAAGATTTATTGTTCAATCATTAGTATATGAAAAGTTGAATAATTATTTTGACGAATTTCCAGGTGATATCGAGCTCCTTCTAGATAAAGCAATAAGTGCAGCTCTTGGTCGTATTGCTGCTAGAAAGGCACGTGAACAGATAAGAAAGAAAAGTGAAGGTGGTGGCCTTCCTGGTAAGCTTGCAGACTGTTCAGAGAAAGATCCTGCTAAATGTGAAGTATTTATAGTTGAGGGTGATTCAGCAGGTGGTTCTGCAAAGCAAGGAAGAGACAGAAGATTCCAAGCTATTTTACCTCTTTGGGGTAAAATGCTTAATGTTGAAAAAGCTCAAGAGTATAAAGTACTTGGAAATGATAAGCTTCAGCCTGTTATTTCTACAATTGGTGCTGGATTAACAAGGTATAATAACCAGATTGAAGATAGTGAACAAACCTTTGATATTACTAAGGCACGATATCATAAAATTATCATTATGGCCGATGCCGATGTTGATGGTTCTCATATTAGGACATTGTTGCTAACTTTCTTCTTTAGATATATGAGACCTCTTATTGAGGCTGGTTATATCTATTTTGCAATGCCTCCTCTATATAAAATTACATTAGGTAAGAAGGTTTTCTATGCTTATGATGAAGCTGATAAAAAGCGCATTATTGAAGAAAACTGTGCAGGAATGGATGAAGCAAAAATACCTATTCAGCGTTATAAAGGTCTTGGTGAGATGAATCCTGAACAGCTTTGGGAAACAACTATGAATCCTGAAACTAGATTAATTAGTAAGATTCATCTTGAGGATGCTGAAGAAGCTGATAGAGTATTCTCAATGCTCATGGGTGAAGATGTTGAGCCTAGGCGTGAGTTTATCGAGCAGAATGCTACTTATGTAGCTAATCTTGATGTATAAAGGAAGATTGTATGGATGACGAAATAACAAAGGCTGACGATATTAACAGCCGCACAATAATAGCTGATGTTTCGACTGAGATGAAGACCAGCTATCTGAACTATGCTATGTCAGTTATCATCAGTCGTGCTCTTCCTGATGTAAGGGATGGTTTAAAGCCTGTTCATAGAAGAATTTTATACGATATGTATGAAATGGGTTTAAAAGCTAGTGGACCATATAAAAAATGTGCTCGTATCGTCGGTGATGTACTTGGTAAATATCACCCACATGGTGATGCTTCTGTTTATGATGCATTAGTACGCTTAGCACAAGATTTCTCATTAAGATATCCTGTTGTTACTCCTCAAGGTAACTTTGGTTCTATCGATGGTGATCCACCAGCTGCAATGAGATATACCGAATCAAAGATGAGCAAAATTGGTGAAGAAATGCTCACTGATATTGGTAAGAATACAGTTGATTTTGGACCAAACTATGATGATTCTCTTGAAGAGCCAACAGTATTACCTGCTGCTTTCCCTTTCTTACTTACTAATGGTTCTAGTGGTATTGCTGTAGGTATGGCAACAAATATGGCTCCTCATAACCTAACTGAAGTAGTAGATGGTATTTGTGCTTTAATAGATAATCCTGATATTTCTTCATTAGAATTAATGGATTATGTAAAAGGACCAGATTTTCCTTCTGCAGGTATTATTTGTGGAAAAAAAGGTATAGTTGATGCATTTACTACAGGAAAAGGTAAGGTTGTTATACGTTCACGCTATGAAATTGAGGAAAATGAAAAAGGTCATGATAGAATCATTTTCACTGAAATTCCATATCAAGTAAACAAAGCTGAGTTAGTAAAGAAGATTGATGATTTAAGAAAAGATAATGCAATTCCAAACATTTCACAGGTTCGTGATGAATCTGATAGAGATGGTATTAGAATTGTTGTTGAGCTTAAGCAAGGTGCAGTTCCTAATATAGTTCTTAATATGCTATTTAGTAGAACAGCCCTTCAATCTAACTTTAATATCTATAATCTTGCTCTTAAAGATGGAAGACCTAAGGTTCTTACTCTTAAAGAGATGCTTTCTTCTTATGTAGATCATAGAGAAATAGTAATCGAAAGAAGAACACGTTATGATCTTCAAAAGGCAGAAGAAAGAGCTCATATTCTTGAAGGCTTAAAGATTGGTCTTGATAATATTGATGAAGTAATTGAGATTATTAAATCAAGTGAAGATAATAATGTTGCATCACTTGAATTACAAAAGAGATTTAATCTTGATGCAAAACAAGCTTTTGCTATCATCGATATGAAACTTGGTAGGCTTTCACATCTTGAAACACAAAAGATTCTTGATGAATTAGCTGAAATTGAAGCTCAAATTGCTTACTACAAAGACTTATTATCTGATAGAAATAAAATCTTAGCTGTTGTTAAGAAAGAAATTCAAGAAATTGGTCAAAGATTTGGTGATAGAAGAAGAACTGAAATTCAAGAAAGAGAATTAGATAATACAACTGATGCAGACTTTATTAAGGAAGAACAGGTTGTAGTATCAATTTCAAATAAAGGTTTTGCTAAGCGTTTATCTGCAGAAGAATACAAAGCTCAAAGTAGAGGTGGTAAAGGCGTAAAGGGTGCTAAACTCACTGATGGTGACTTTATCGAACACTTATTTATTGCATCAAGCCATGATATCGTAATGTATGTTACAAACCTTGGTAAGGCATATTACACATATGTTTATGAAATTCCTGAAGGTGCTAAGAATTCAAAGGGTGCAAACAT
>NZ_JAXEGN010000171.1:0-3179 GCF_034103065.1 Bullifex sp.
TTCCTTTTTGAACCATTTCTTCAAGATTTTTATTTGTAGCAGCAACAATTCTTGCATTAATAGGCATAGGAGTAGTACCACCTAAACGAGTAATCTTTCTATCTTGAAGGACTCTTAATATCTTTACCTGTAAAGATAGTGGCATATCACCAATTTCATCCAAAAAGAGTGTTCCACCACTTGCTAGTTCAAAAAGTCCAGTCTTTCTTGATACAGCTCCAGTAAAAGCTCCCTTTTCATAACCAAATAATTCACTTTCAAGAAGGTTTTCTGGTACACCACCAATGTTAATAGCAACAAATGGACCATCAGGATGAGTCGAATTTGCATGTATTTCCCTTGCAATAACCTCTTTACCTGTTCCTGATTCTCCTGTGACTAAAACAGTTGCGTTTGAAGGAGCAATCTTTTTAATTACTTCTCTAATTTTAATTACAGCTGCTGACTCACCAATAAAAGAAGTAGTACTTTCAGCACTTCCAGATTTATTCCCTTCAACTACAGCTCTTAAATTTGATGCTTCAACTAGGTTTTTAAGTTTTATAGTCATCTCTTCGGGATCAAAAGGCTTAACAACATAGTCTTGTGCACCTTCCTTTAAAGCCTTTACAGCATCTTCAATTTCTCCATGCGCACTAGCCATAATAATAGGCATTCTAAAGCCTTCACTTCGCATCCATTTAATGAGCTCAAGGCCATCCATACCAGGCATCTTTAAATCGACTAAAACTGCATCATATGGATTTTCTCTTAGCATGCGCTGTGCTGAAAATCCATTTTCAGCAGCATCGCTTTCTATATCATCAATTTTAAAAAACTTTACTAAAGATGAACTAATGCTCTGTTCATCATCAACAATTAGAATTTTCACTATTTTTTCTTTCCTTTTTTATTGATAATAGGACCGTTAAGTACTAGTTCTTGAACTAGTGAAAACTTTGAGATTGTAACCTCTGCGACACTACCACCACCAGTTCGTGGATATAACTTAATATCTCCACCTCGAGCTCTTAAGAATTGTCTAGAAATTGAAAGACCAATTCCCGATCCATGGATTTTAGTAGTGTAAAATGGGTCAAACAGTTTTTCAGTATCCCCCTTCTTTATACCATCACCTCTATCACGAATAAAGATGTGGTAAACATTCTTTCTATCGAGGGTTATTTCAACCTCTACCTGAGGGTCTCTACCCTCACAGGACTCAACGGCATTTTTAAGTAGATTTTCAAGAACAGATCTAAGTCTATCCTTATCAAATAGGATAGTTGCACTTTGTTCACTTGATGATATTATTTTAATCTCATATGAAAAAAGTGGCACGAGAGAGCGAATTAACTCAGCTGCATCAATTTCCTCTGGTTGTCCTTCTGGGTTTTTCAAGAAATCAGAAACCCTATTGGTTAACTGAATTAATCTCTGTACTTCTTTACTTATTAACTCTACCTCTTCTAAGCTATCGCTATCCCTTAGTTGTCTTTTTAATAAAGCAATTTGTATAGTAATCGCAGAAAGAGGGTTTTTAATTTCATGAGTAAGTGTTCTAGCAGCCTGCCCAAGGTTAACAAGGTTTTCTTGTTTAACCATTTGTGATTTATAACTTCTATTTTCAAGATATGTTCTGATTACAAAGACATATAAAAGTACAATTCCTGAAAGTGCAATAAATGTGCCAAAAAGCAAAATATTTACACTTGTTAAATAAGGTGTAGCATCGAAGGAAATGTACATAATTGTAGTGTAATCAATTAGAGAAGAAGGGAAATACCTACTTATATCACCTTCATAGTTAACATCTTGAATCATCAATGGGAGTCTAATTAACCTAGTATACTCCATTGTTTTACTTTTCAAATTAAGTCTAATAATATTGTTATCATCGTTTTTATTTGCCTCTGCACTAATACTTGCAATTGGTAACATATTATATACTTGACCATAAGATACAATAATTGAACCTCTTGAATCGTATAGAGCAATACCCTTTACTCTCTTTTCATTTAATAGAGAATATGGATTAAAGCTACCTCTCTGAAGTTCAAATACTGCATTATTAAAATTTTTTTCAATTTCATTAACTAGCTTTAATCTTTCTGTAATAAAGAGAGAAGAAGCTAAGACGATAACAATAACTAATAGGCCTAAAAATGCAACAGAGAGAGATGCTAATACAACTAGCTTCTCTCTCTTAGCTCTTGAAAAAAATGATATTAATCTATTTTTAGTCTTCTTTTTCATCATTCATAACTCAATGCTTCAATTGGATCGAGTTTAGATGCTTTAGCTGCAGGATACCAGCCAAAGAAAATACCTACAAACATACTGAAGCCTAAGGATAGGATTATCGCTCCATAGCTGAAGGTTAAATTCCAACCTACAACATTTACTATAGCATAGCTGATGAAAATTCCAAAGCCAATACCTAAAATTCCTCCGATTATAGTCAGTGTAATAGCTTCAACAAGGAATTGTCCTCTAATAACCTTAGGAGATGCTCCTAATGCCTTTCTTATACCAATCTCTCTTGTTCTTTCAGCAACAGAAACAAGCATAATATTCATTATTCCAATACCACCAACTAGCAATGAAATTGCCGCTATTGCAGCTAAGAAGGAAGTGAAGGTACCTGTTACTTGGTCAGCCATCTCAACAATAGAGGCAGCAGAGTATACAAAGAAGTAATCTGCCCCGACTAAGTCACCTAGATAGTTTTCAACCTTTTTACTTATATCAATTGCATTTACACCATCATTAACCTTACAAATATAAGATGAAACCTTGCTCATATTCATAAAGCGCTGCTCAAATGTATTAATTGGGATAAAGATTGAGGAGTTAAAATTAGCTCCTAAGATTGCTTCCTTTTCTTCAAGTACACCGACAATTAAATATCTCTTTGATTGATTTCTGAATATAGAAAGGTATGAGCCAACTGCATTACCTGCTGGAAATAGCTCCTTTGCTATATCACTTCCAAGTATTACAACCTGGCGATGGTTAATATTATCAAATGCAGTAAAGTAATCTCCATATAAAAGCTCAGTATTCATTACATCAAAATAGGTGGAGGTAACACCCTGCAGTGAAACTGTTTTAACATCTTGGCCAGAACGAATTCTAGTATTTGATGTATATATTGGAAGTACAGTTTTAATTCCAGAGACATTAGACATCAAGGTATC
>NZ_JAXEGN010000172.1:0-9072 GCF_034103065.1 Bullifex sp.
CCATATCTTTTTTACTCCTTTGATATGGTAACTGTTATTCGGATTATTTTCACCTCCCTGTCTGATTTACACTCTTAGTATAGTAAGTACAGAGAAGAAGGTTTCAGACAGTTCTTAAAGGGTGAAATCGAGTATACAGATAAGGCTACAGGTAAGAGCTATAAGACAAGTGAAATTTGGACTGATGCTCAGCTTGATCCAGTATTCAACACATATTCAGTAGTATGTAACTGGTCTGCAGATGGTGCTTATGACTACCTCGAACAGAAGATTGATGAAATTGTTGCAAAGGCAGATACAAATCTCTACATCTATTCAATGGATGATGAAATGACTTTTGGTATGCTTAACCTTCTCGAAGGTTCATCACTCTCAGCTGCTACAAAGGCAAAGTATGAGAAGCTTAATGTTTACATCTCAGCTATTGGTGGTATGCAGGAGCTTTATGATGTAATGAGTGGTAAGTCTGCTCAGGCTAAGATTGCTGACAAGTACTTCGATGATATGATGAGTGTTTACTTCAGCCCATCAATGATGAAGAGTGTTATCGACAAGATGGTTGATTACCTCAATGGTAACTGGTCATATAAGAATGGCGATATTGATACAGAACCAGTTTGGATCGTTGATCGCCAGAACGTTAACCAGTATGAAGGATTCTTAGGTCACTAAGATATACTTTGCAGGGTGATATACGGATGTGCTGTTGCACATCCGTATTGTCTTAATTCAAAGGAGTATTTGTAATGGCAAAGATTCTAGAGATGAAGCACATCTCCAAAGCTTTTGGAGGTTCAAAAGCTCTCTCAGACGTCCATTTTGATATGGAGGAAGGGGAAGTCCACGCTCTCCTAGGAGAAAATGGTGCAGGAAAATCAACACTAATGAATATCTTAACAGGTGTTTTAACTGCAGATAGTGGAAAAATTGTTTTTTTAGGTAAGGAGTATAGTGCTCCAACAATTAAAGAGATGGAGAAGGCAGGAATTGCCTTTGTACATCAGGAATTAAATGTCATCAACGACTTAACTGTTGCCGATAATATTTTCTTAACAAAGGAAATAAAGAATAAGTTTGGTCTAATAGATGATAAAGAACAAGTTAGAAAGACTCGTGAGCTTTTTGAAAGTCTTGGCGTAGATATGAATCCTAATCAAATGGTTTCTGAGCTTAAGACTAGTGAAAAACAGCTCCTAGAAATATGTAAAGCGCTCTATTCAGATGCTAAGCTTTTAATTTTAGATGAACCTACAACAGCTTTATCTACAGACGAAGTAGAACATCTATTTTCTATTTTGAGAAAGCTAAAGAGTGAAGGGAAATCTTTTATCTTTATTTCTCACAAAATGCCTGAAATATTTGCAATTGCAGATAGATATACAGTATTTAGAAATGGTCAATACATCTCTTCTGGCTACATTAAGGATGTTGATGCTCAAAAGCTAACCTCAGACATGGTTGGTGTTAACTATGTTGATGCTGACTTCTATGAGGAACGCCCTCTTGGTGAAGAAATATTAAAGCTTCATAATTTCTCTGGCCATGGATTTTCTAAGATAAACCTTAGTGTTAGACGTGGAGAGATATTAGCCTTCACTGGTCTTGCAGGCTCAGGTGCTAGTGAGCTAATGCAGACAATGTTTGGTGTATTACCAATTGAAGGTGGTTATATTGAAGTTAATAATCAAAGAGTAACTGGTAAGATTGGTTCCTTTATGAAACATAAGATTTCTATGCTTCCTGCTAACAGAAAAGAAAACTCTGTTATTCCAGATCTTTCAATATTAGAAAATTTCTGTACAGCTGAGCATGTATTATCAAAGAAGAGACAGCTAATTAATTTCAAGAAGGAAGAGGAAAAGTACCAATATCAAAAAGATAAACTAAAGATTAAAGCACCAGAAAGCTCTCTTGGAATTGCTTCTCTCTCAGGTGGTAACCAGCAAAAGGTATTTTTAGCTCGTTGGCTTAATACTGGTGCTGAGGTTTTACTATTTGATAACCCTACACAAGGTGTTGATGTTGGTGCTAAGAGTGAAATATATCGATTAATTCTTGAATTTGCTAAGCAAGGTCAGACAGTAATAATCAATACCCTTGAAATACCAGAGGTTCAAAAGGTTGCTGACCGCTGTGTAGTTTTCTATGAAGGTCAAATTGCTACAATCCTTGATCACAAAGATGTAAATGAACAAGTTGTAATGGCATATTCAACTGGTGCTAGGTAAAAAGGAGTGGAAAAATGGATGGTAAAAAGTTAAAAAGCTCAGTGGGCAGAATGTGGTCTCACTACTCATTTATATTTGTAATGTTCATCATTATGATCGTATATGCCATTGCAATTTCTGCAAATGGAAATACTTTCAAGTGGAGCCATATTGCTGCTATATTAGGTTCACAAAATACATGTATTGTAGGAACTATGGCTTTAGGCATGGCTCTTGTAATTATTACAGGTCAAATTGATCTTTCTATTGGTTCTTCTCTTGTATTAACAACTAGTGCAACCATAGTTGCCTTTAACATGACAGACTCAATTTTAGTCATGGTATTAGTTGCTTTGTTAGTTGTTGGTGCTTGTGGTTTAATTAACGGTTTATTAGTAGGTTTAGCAAAGATGCCTCCTTTTATCGTTACATTAGGTACAATGTTAATTTACAGATCACTAACACTATCAGTTGTAAGAACTATCGATAGCTCAATTTCAGGCTCAAATTCAAGCCAGTTTGCAATGCTAAGACAAAATAGCAAATATAACTTCTTAAGAATGCAGTTCGGTACTGGTAAATTACAACTTGGTGGATTTTCCGTTCCATACATTACATTTGTATTCTTATTGATGGTTATACTTTTTGTAATAATCAGTAAAAAGACCAAGTTTGGTAAGAGTGTTTATGCAGTTGGTTCAAATGAAAAGAGTGCTCACCTTTCTGGTATCAATACAACATTTGTAAAAATTGCAGTATTTGTAATAACAGGTATTTTAGTAGGAGTTGCTTCAATCCTTCAGGCTTGTAAGATTGGTAATATTACTCCTGCTTCTTCTGGTCAAAGCTACGAAATGTATGCAATTGCAGCTGTAGTACTAGGTGGTATTAGCATGTCAGGTGGTAGAGGAAAGCTTTTAGGAGTATTATTTGGTGCTCTATCATATACAACAATCAACTTCATTATTGTATCAATTCCATCACTCTCTGTTGATATTCAAGATACATTCCAAGGCTTAGTACTCATCGTAGTAATCTTAATTCAAACAGCTGGTCCTGTTATTAAGGAAAGTATTAAGACCGCTAAACGAAGAAGATTATCTCTTTCAGAAGAATAAAAAATTGCTCTATCACTGCTGTGGTAGAGCAAATTTTTTATACCTTATTAGTTATAAAGCTAGAGTAAGAGCAATCAGTATTTGAGCTAGGTAATAGGTATATAGATTTAATGCTTTCTGTGTATTAGATGCATCAGAAAAACTAAAATAAACAGTAAAGATATCACTTAATAGGAAGAGGAAAGCTCCTACTAAGAAGCTTAAGTTTTTAATACTAGCTCCCTTTGTAATAACAAGTGATAATGCAGAAGAGAACATTACAACAACTATTGCAATATAGATATAGCAAAATACTCTTACATATTTCTTATCAATTGGAAGATGTTTTTTTATCAATAACATTATTGCAATTGAGATTATAATTGCCAGCAGTAGAGTCCAAAGGAAAATTCCTGTACCTCCTAAATCGACAATTGCTGAAAAGTAAAAAGCATGGCCGATTGTAAATGAAAGAACTCCAAGTCCAAATACTGATAAAGCTTTCTGCTTAGGAACTAAATATCTTAAATTAAGAAGGATATCTCCAATCATTCCGAAGATAAGTCCCTTGAAAATAAAATCCCCAAACATAGTTACCTTTGATGATAGTAAATAACCACCTAAGAGAACAAACATAAATGAAGCTGTTCCTTTTAATACAACAGCTGCCTTCATTTTTCCATCAATTTCACTTTGGATGAATAATGATTGTAATACTAAGCCAAGTATGATTATTAGCAAACTTATTACCATGTAACCCTCCTATATAAAATATACATTGAGTTACTTACTTCATGAAGAAAAAACGTTATACTTTTTTTTATTTTTTTTCACAGTTTTATTTCAAAAGACGTTTCGTATGATATGACGTATGAAAAACAGAAAAATTCTTTAGCGAATAATTATAATGAGTTGATATATATTTTCTCAAAAATATGATATATCATTGACAATTGATTAAAACGGGGCCATATGAAAAAAAGAAAGTTATTTCCTTTTGCTATCATACTTAGTGTTGTTATTTTACTTGTTTCTAGCTGTAATAAGATAAGTAATACAAACACAAATAATGAAGAAAAAAAAGATAAAATATCTATTTCAATGTATATGTGGGATAGATCAATGTTTAAGGAATTTACTCCTTGGCTTGAAGCTAAATTCCCTAATATTGAATTTACTTTTGTCCAAAGTTTTAACACTATGGATTACTATAACGATATTTTATCACGTCAAGAGGCCCTTCCTGATATTATTACATGCCGTCGTTTTTCCTTAAATGATGCAAAGCTTTTATCTCCATATTTAATGGATTTGAGTACTTCTGAGGTTGCAAGTTCTTTTTATAGTAGCTATTTAGAATTAAATAGAGAGCAAAATGGTACAATCAAATGGCTTCCAATGTGTGCAGAAGTAGATTGTATACTTGCAAACAAAACTTTATTTGATAAGTATAATATTCCTATTCCAACAAATTATAGTGAATTTGTATCTGCAATTGATGCCTTTGAAGCTGAGGGTATTAGAGGTTTTCTAACCGATTGGAGATACGATTATACCTGCCTTGAAATTATGCAGGGTAGTGCTATCCCGGAATTAATGAGCTTAGAGGGCACTAAGTGGAGAATGGATTATGAAAGTGAAAGCGATGATCTCCAAGTTGGGCTTGATAGCGTTGTGTGGCCAAAGGTATTTGAGAACTTCGAGCAGTTTATAAAGGACATTCACTTCAGATCAGGAGATGAGGAATTAAATTTTAATGGTGTTTATCCGTTATTTTTAAATGGTGAAATTGCGATGATACGTAACACTGTCTCTGTTGCTGAAAGTATTTCAAGCTCTAATTTTGAGTGCATAGTCTTACCTTATTTTGGTCAAACAAAAAATGATAATTGGTTGTTAACTTATCCAATTTGTCAGGTTGCTGTATCAAAAGAAGTTGAAAAGGATGAAGCTAAGCAGAAGGCTGTTTTAGAAATTTTACATGCAATCTTTAGTGAGGAGGGACAAAAAGCAGCTGCTGCGGGCTCAACCGTACTTTCATATAATAAAGAAGTAAGTGTTAAGACAACTCCTACTCTTAGATATGCTCAAGATTGTATCGATTCAAATCACTTATATTTGCGTTTAGCTTCAACAGAAATCTTTGCTGTCTCATTAAATGTTGGACAAAAAATGCTTAAGGGTGAGGAGAATGCTAAAGAAGCATATGAGGATTTTAACGCTCAAATTACAGCTTATAAAAATCCTGAAGCTTCTCAAGTTTTGTTTACTCAAAAGAATGCATATTCAAATGAGTTTACAGATCATGGAACTCAAGCAGGGTCTTCTTTGATGAATACTCTAAGAGTTGCTAATGATGATCAAATAGCTATTGGTTATGCAAGTGTTGTTAGTTCTCCAATCTTTGCAGGTGATTACACTATGCAACAGATTAAATGGATAATGACATATAAAAATGATGCATATCGTGGAATTTACACAGGTAGTGAAATTAGAAGAATCTTAGAATGGCTTGTAAATGTCAAGGAGGATGGTTCAAATCCTATTAGACATCGTAATCAAATGCCAATTACAAGTGGTCTTGAATACACTGTTACTGAGTATGAAAAAGGTAAATTTAGATTAGATAATATTACGGTTAATGGTGAAGAGCTTATAGATGATAAAGAGTACTCTGTTTTACTAGTCGGTGCTGATACCTACCTTGAGCATGAGCAATTTTGCAATTGTCCAATGCCTGAAGATTTAAAGCAAAAGAGACAAGATCAATATGTAGATAACTACACTAACTATGAGTGTATTACTCAAGCCTTAGAAAAAACAAAGCAACTACTTGAACCAACAAATTATTTAACAATAGTTAAGGGGTATTAAAAAGCTATAGTATATTTTAGATAAAGAAAAGTACAAATTAGGCTTAATTATAATATCTATGGCATCCTTGACTCTGATATGACGTAAGATTGTGATTTTTTTGATAAGTATTATTTTTTTTAAGTATTAGTTGAAAAATGTCAGTATCAAAAAATGAAATCTTAAATTCCAATATTGCGATAAAGAACCATTTGCAATATACTTAAAATGTTTCTAATTAAAGGGATATTTTTTTATTTGTTTATTTTTTAATTATGGGGGGACGATGAAAAAACTATTTTTCTTCGTAACTATTATTTTATCTTTATTTTTACTTTTTTCTTGTCAAGGCAAGGAAAAAGCTACACAGCCAAACGAGGTTGTGTCACCTGTAGTAAATACTGCAGATGCTAAGAATGAAAAAATAAAGGTTTCAATCTATTTTTGGGATGTTGCCCCTCTTAAAGCTTTAACACCTCAGCTTGAAGCTAAATTCCCAGATGTTGAATTTGAAATTGTTTCTGCAATTAATGATATTGAATATTTTAACTTCTTGAAGGACCATGACGCTCTTCCTGATATCATTGGAATGCGTAAGTTTTCTTTAAATGATGCAAAGTATTTAAAAAAAGAGTTATTAGACTTAAGCCGCACTGAGGTTGCCGCAACCTTCCATCCATCATATCTTGAACAAAATAGAGATGAGGATGGTTCTATACGTTGGCTCCCAACTTGTGCAGAGCTTGAAGGAATAATTGTCAATAAAGAATTCTTAGATAACTTAAATTTAAGTCTACCAACTACATTTGATGAATTATTAAATTGTATCAATATACTTAAAGAAAATGGATTAACCCCATTTATTACAGACTATGCATATGACTATTCATGTTTGACAATTTCACAGGGCTCAAATATCCCTCAGTTAATGTCTGTTGATGGTGTTGCTTGGAGACAAAAGTATGAAAGTGAAAAGGCTGGAGAAGCTGTTGGACTTGATAGAGAGGTTTGGTTACCAGTATTTGAAAACCTGTTTAAATTCTTTGAGGCAACAGATGTTGATGAATCTGATTTAGAATTCTCTACTAAAGATATTACAAATAAGTTTATAAATAAAGAAACTGTAATGATTAGAGGTACCGGTTCTGATTGCTTTAATTTTAGTAAAACTATGGATGTAGCATTCCTTCCATTCTTTGGCGAAACTCCTCGTGACTCATGGGTATATTCATATCCTATTGCTCAGTATGCGGTTAATAAGAAAGTTGCAACTGATAGTCGAAAGTATGAAGTAGTAATGGATATTTTAGAAGAAATGTTATCATTAGAGGGACAATTAAATACTGCATATGGTGCTCCAATGCTTAGCTATACTATTTCAAGCTCCCCAAATCTTTCTTCAGTTTTCGATCCTATTGCTGATACAGTAAAAGCAAATCACATCTATATGCGTATTGCTTCAACTACTTTCTTTACAACTACCAAAAATGTAGTACAAGGAATTATCAAAGGTGATTATAAAACACCTGAAGAAGCATATGATGCCTTTGATAGCACCTTAAAGAGTGCTAAAAAGAGTAATACAGCAAATATTATTTATACATCTGATGTTTCTTATCCTTATGGCTTAACTGAAAATGGTAATATGGCAGAAAGCTCAATATTAAATACAATAGTTAAAAATGTTTCGCTAGATCCAGAAAAGCTAACTCCTATCTATGATAATTCTTTAGATAATTCAATTAATTTTGATATTGGAATTGCTATCACTGGGTTATCAATTTCTCCTGTATTCGAGGGTCCTTATACAGAATTACAGTTAAGAAGACTTGTTAATGGAAGATCTACTACTGTTTACTTTGAGTTAACAGGAGAAGAGGTTGATTCCTTAATGAGTGAATTAATTGATTTAAGAAAAAATGGTAATAATCCAATTAGGCATAGAAATTTCATTCCAGTAACTTCTGGCTTTAGCTACAAAATAAAGGATAACCAAGATGATAGCTACACATATCTTGGTTCTGATTTAGATAAAGAAAAAGTTTACAAGGTATTACTTTGTGGAAACTTTGGAGTGCTTAATGATTATACTTTCTGTGGAACTCCATTAAGTGAAGGAATGCAGGCAAAGAAAAAGTCAATTAATACTATGATTTGGAAGATGATAATTGAGCTTGCTAAAAACAATGTTAAGTTTGAAAAGCCAAACAACTACTTAACGATTGAATAAAGAAGAGATAGATGAAGAAAAAGCTGAGTTTTTTATTAATTATTTTATTGATTGTGTTTTCTATTTCGTACGCTTTTATAGTGTATTCTCAATACACAAAGCAAATGATATTTGATGAAAGCTCAGTGCATCTTTATGAAATTTATTCAAACCTTGGTAACCAAATAAGTACATTAAACCAAAGCTATTTAAATTCATTACATATCTTTTTAACAGAATTAAGTTTTTTTAATGAGAATGCAAATGATGAAATATTAATAAAAGATTTAATAGAGAAATGGCAACAGAGTATAGGTTTTGACAACTTTTACTTTGTTTCTCGCAACGGCGATATGATGGATATAAAAGGACATATCATCCGTTACGATCTTGGTTCTAATTTAGTTAAATTAATTAAAGAAGAACAGGATATAGTCTGTGATGTATCCTTACCTGGTTCTGAGAACTTAACCTTATATTCTATAAAAACTAATGCATATAACTATGATGGATTTAAATATGAAGCAATAGCTATTACCTTTAGGAATGATTCTATTTTAGATTTACTTTCAATTACCTCTTTTAATTCAATGAGTGATAACTATGTAGTATCAAGAGAAGGTCGCATAATCTTTAATAGTAGGACAAGAGATGAAAAAAATAGATATTTCAATGTTTTAAGATTTTTAGAAACAGATTCTAATCT
>NZ_JAXEGN010000173.1:0-3282 GCF_034103065.1 Bullifex sp.
TAGAAGCTCTTTAATGCATTTAAGCTTAAACTCATCTGTATAAGTCTTCTTGTTTCTACCCATATCTTTTTTACTCCTTTGATATGGTAACTGTTATTCGGATTATTTTCACCTCCCTGTCTGATTTACACTCTTAGTATACTCCAAGAATAGCAATGGGACCGATTAGTGAAATAGAAATAGCAAATAACTATGAAAAAATATTAAGTGTAGATAAGTTAACATCAAAAGAAATGGCTAAATTAACTAAAGGTTATGCTTATGCTTATCAAACTCTAGGGTTTTTGTGCTTTAAATATAAAAAATCATATAAAGATATTCTTGATAAATTTGACCAGCATCTTTGGGAATATGTTTATGAAAAGCTATGGGCAGAGATGTCTGCTATTGATAGAAAAATTGTAAATGTAATTGCAAATGATATTAATAAAGTTGAGAAAATAAGAGTGGAATTAGGTATGAATTCAAATACCTTCACTGTTTTTAGAAAAAGATTGATTAAGAAAGGTATCATTTATTGTCCTCAATATGGATATCTTGAATTTATTCTTCCTAGATTTAAAGAATTTGTTTTAGATATGTATTGCTAATAATTATTTGTTCATTGTGATACAATTGCCACTATGAGCAATAAAAATTTACCACATTGGGATCTAACTCCAATTTATATGGGAGTTGATACACCTGATTTCTTAGAAGACATTGAGAAAGTTGTCACTCTTTCAAATAAACTTAAGAGTGATGTTGAAGCGCATAAACCACTATTTGATGTAATTACTTCATTAAATGAAATAATTACAATTGGTTGGACTTTAAACTCATATGCTAATGCAATATTAACAACAGATACCTCTAATGGTGCTTATATTAAAGCTGTAGGTAGTGTTGAAGAGGCATTGTTGAAGTTTAAGGAAGCAGAGGATTTATTTGTAAGTAAAATTAAAGATTACCAAAATGAATTTTCTGATCCAAGGTTAAAGCAATATTCATATATCTTAAATGAATATTTAGAGGAGAGTACACATCAAATGTCTTTAGCAGAGGAAGCTTTAGCCTCTGACTTAGCAAGGAGTGGGGTAGGGGCTTTTGAGCGCCTGTATGATAGTGTTTCTTCATCTATTTGTGAGAATGATAAAACTGTAATTCAATTAAGAAATGATGCAACTAATCCAAATAGAGAAATAAGAAAGGCTTCTTATGAAAGAGAAAAGAAAGTTTGGGCTGAGCATGAGGTTGCATTTGCTGCTTGTTTAAACAGTATTAAAGGTACTGTTTTAACTTTAGAAAAGAGAAGAGGCTGGGTAGATCCTCTTGAACACTCTGCATCTCAAGCTAGAGTTTCTGTTAAAGCTTTAAACGCCTTAATTAAGACTCTTGAAAATAATAGAGAGATGTTTGCTAAGTACTTTAACATTAAAGCAAAGCTCCTTGGACTTGATAAACTTGCATGGTACGACTTATTTGCACCAGTAGGTTCTTTAAATAAAGAATACTCCTTTGAAGCAGCTAAAGAGATAATTATCAAATGTTATAGTTCTTTTGATAGTAGAATGGGGGATTTTGCAAAAAAAGCCTTTGACTCTAATTGGATTGATGCAGAGCCAAGAAAAGGCAAAGTTGGTGGTGCGTACGATACTTCAATGTTAAAAGTCAAGCAAAGTAGAATTCTTTCAAACTTTGATGGTTCCTATGACTCTGTTTCGACTTTAGCTCATGAACTAGGTCATGCTTATCATGACAGCATAGTAATGGAGCTTCCAGCCCTACTAACTGATTATCCAATGACAGTTGCAGAAACAGCATCTATCTTTGCTGAAACAATTGTTTTTGATGCAATTTTAAAGGATGCAAGTGATGAAGAGGCTATCTCATTAATTGAAAGCTATGTAGGTTCTTGTGCACAGGTTTGTGTTGATATTTTGTCACGCTTCTACTTTGAAAGAAGTGTATTTGAAAAGAGAAAGGAAGGTGAGTTAACTCCTAACGAATTTACTTCTCTTATGATTCAAGCTCAAGAGAATTCCTATGGGGATGCTGTAATTGAAAAGCATGAGAGAATGTGGGAGGCTAAAGGCCATTATTACTCCTCATCATTCAGCTTCTACAACTATCCTTATGCTTTTGGACAGCTTTTTGCTCTTGGTTTGTATGCTTGTAAGGATAAGAGTCCAGACTTTAATGAAAAGTATAGAGAAATCTTACAACTTACGGGATCAACAAGTGCTAACAATGTTGCTCTTGCTGCGGGTTTTGATATCGAGAAGGAAGAATTCTGGCAAAATGGTATGAACTTTATTTCTTCATTAATTGAGAGGCTTGGAAGCTATTGCAAGTAAAGATTGAAAAATTAACACAAAATGCCATTGGCCTTGCTCATACAGCTGATGGCAAAATACTTTTTGTTCCTCAAACACTTCCTGGAGAAGAAGTGTTTGTTAAAAAGTTCTCACAAAAGAAAGGTTATTTTCTGTGTGAGGACTTTGAAATAGTTAAAGAAAGTGAATTAAGAATTAAAAGTAGTTGCCCATATAGTAATATTTGTGGTGGCTGTGACTTTGACTTTGTTAGTCCAAAGGATAGTGCTTATTTAAAAGAAGAAATTGTTAAAGATAATATTAATCGTATTTCTAAGCTAAACAAACTTCCGCCTTTTTTACCTCCTGCCTATAGTGATAACGAAAGCTATAGAGCAAGGTGTAGGATTCATGTCTCGCTAAAAGATAAAAGAGCTGGTTTTTTGAAAAAAGATAGCAATGAATTAATTGCTATTAAATCATGTCCTCGCCTCGAGAAGAAGTTAAATGAGGAAGTTTTTTTATCTGATGATTTCTTAAAGAGAAATAGAGGCTTAATGTTTCAAAAGGGAATAAACAGAAAAACTGGTCTTGTTGAGCTTTCTCTTTTTTGTGGAGATGATAAAATCTCAGTTGAGAATGAAGAAGTCATTAGAAGTGTTGATAACATAAATTATCATGTTAGTGCTAATGTATTCTTCCAATCGAATTTATTAGTGCTCCCTGAACTCTTTAATTTTGTTAGAGAAAATGTTGTTGGGAATAAATTAATGGATCTATACAGTGGTGTTGGTACATTCTCTGCACTCTTTGAAAATAGTGATAAAGAGTTAATTGCAGTTGAAAGGCAAAAGGAGTGCTTAAGACTTTCTCAGAAGAATGCACCAAGTGCAAAATCTATTACAGATGATGTATTTAAGTTTGCATCTAAAACGAAAACTCATGTTGATACTGTTATTGTTGATCCTCCACGAGTTGGTCTTGATAA
>NZ_JAXEGN010000174.1:0-18760 GCF_034103065.1 Bullifex sp.
ATGCAATAGTCTTTGGATCACCACCATGCTCACCACAAATACCAAGCTTAATATCAGGTCTAACAGATCTACCAAGACCAGCAGCCATCTTAACGAGCTTACCTACACCATCGACATCGATAGTTGCAAATGGATCATATTCATAGAACTGCTTGTCAGGGTCGTTTACCTAGTGACCTAAGAATGATGCAGCATCATCACGTGAGAAACCACAAGTCATCTGAGTAAGGTCGTTAGTACCGAAGCTGAAGAACTCTGCAGTCTTAGCAATTTCATCTGCTGTAATTGCTGCACGTGGAACTTCAATCATAGTACCAATCTTGTAAGCAACCTTTAAGCCCTGCTCATCAAATACTTTGTTGATAACATCGATAGCTTTATCACGACAGAAATTGAACTCCTTATAGATACCAACAAGTGGAATCATGATTTCTGGCTTAACATCATAGCCTTCTCTCTTAGCCTGAATTGCAGCTTCAATAATAGCTCTAACCTGCATTGCAAGAATTTCTGGATAAACTACTGCTAAGCGGCAACCTCTGAAACCAAGCATTGGGTTAAACTCATGGAGCTTAGAAATCTTCTGAGCAATTTCTTCAACTGAAATACCAAGCTGTAAAGCTGTTTCATGTCTTGTTGTGCTGTCATTTGGAAGGAACTCGTGTAGAGGTGGATCCAAGAGACGAATTGTAACAGGAAGACCATTGAGCTCCTTGAAGATGTTGTAGAAGTCACCTCTCTGCATTGGAAGAAGTTCTGAGAGCGCCTGCTCTCTAGCACCGATAGTATCAGCAAGAATCATCTTTCTCATTGAAAGGATTCTGTTACCACCGAAGAACATGTGCTCTGTTCTACAAAGGCCAATACCTTCAGCACCAAGAAGTACTGCATGGTGTGCATCCTTTGGAGTATCAGCATTAGTTCTAACACCCATTGTCTTAATTTCATTAACATAGCTCATGAACTTCTTGTAGTTTTGGAATAAGAGAGATTCACTTTCTCTCATTGTTCCATCAAGAACCTGCATGATTTCACTTGGCTTTACAGGAATCTTTTGAGTATAAACAGAACCTGTGAAACCATCGATTGCCATGTAGTCACCTTCTGAGAGCATTACACCATTAACTGTAAGTGTCTTCTTGATCTCATCAACATGAATTTCACCACAACCTGATACACAAGGACAACCCATACCACGTGCAACTACTGCTGCGTGAGATGTCATACCACCACGGCAAGTTACTACACCACGTGATACAGCCATACCACCAATATCTTCAGGAGAGGTTTCTTCTCTTACTAAGATTACATCCTTACCTTCTGCAGCTGCATCTTCTGCAGCCTTTGCTGTGAAGTAAATCTGACCACATGCACCACCTGGAGAAGCATTAAGACCTGTTGTTGCAACTTTGCAGTTTAAATCTCTAATAATCTTGTTATCCAAAATAGGAGCAAAGAGCTTATTAAATTCTTGAGCAGGAACTCTTTCAACAGCTGTTTCCTTGCTGATTAAACCCTCTTCTACCATCTCTACCTGGCTTCTAAGCCATGAGAAGATTGTTCTCTTACCATTTCTTGTTTGGAGCATGTAAAGCTTACCTTCCTGGATAGTAAACTCAAGGTCCTGCATATCATGGTAGTGCTTTTCAAGGGTCTCACGAATATCACAAAGCTGTGCATAAACTTCTGGGTTAACATTCTTAAGAGTATCGATTGTCTGAGGAGTTCTGATACCTGCTACAACGTCTTCACCCTGGGCATTCATTAAGTACTCGCCAAAGAACTTGTTTTCACCAGTTGATGGGTCACGTGTAAATGCAACACCAGTACCAGAAGTCTCACCCATGTTACCAAATACCATGCACTGTACGTTTACAGCTGTTCCTAAAAGACCTCTAATATCATTCATTAAGCGGTACTTAATTGCTCTTTCATTATTCCATGAATTAAATACAGCATCGATAGTCTTAAAGAGCTGGTACTCTGGATCAACAGGGAACTCTTCACCTGTAAACTTTTTGTAAACAATCTTATATCTCTTAATTACTTCCTTAAGGTTTTCGATATCAAGCTCAGTATCAAACTTTTTACCATTCTCATCCTTAACAGACTGTAATACTCTTTCAAACTCAGCGTGTGGAACACCCATTACTACGTCACCGAACATCTGAATAAAGCGGCGGTAGCTATCCCAAGCAAAGCGTTCATTACCTGTTTTCTTAATTAATGCTTCGAGAGAATCTGGGTTAAGACCAAGGTTAAGAACTGTATCCATCATACCTGGCATTGACTGTGCAGCACCAGAGCGAACAGATACTAAAAGAGGATTTTCCTTGTCGCCAAGCTTTGCACCCATAAGCTTCTCAAGCTTATGAAGATTAGCAATAACTTCTTCTCTTAATCCTTCTGGATATCCTTTATGTTCATCAAAATAAGCACATGCTTCTGTTGTAATTGTAAATCCTGGAGGAACAGGAAGTCCAATGCTTGTCATGTCAGCAAGGTTAGCACCCTTACCGCCAAGAAGAGCTTTCATGTCTGCAGCTCCTTCAGTCATTCCTTTACCGAAGAAATACACATACTTCTTTTTTTCTTTTTCCATTGCAATTTCCTTCTTTTGTTTTAATTGAATAAATAGCTTATTAATTTTACCAAAAACCCTCATATTGTCAATTCATTATTTGTTTTTAATATAAAAAATAAATTGAAACAATGTTTCGATAATAACATTATAGATGTATCTTTTTTTATGTTTTTGTTACATTTTTTATGTATCATAATACTTTGCTTTAAAAGCAATAAAGCATATTAGTTTTCTTTATCTAAAGCATATTAAATAATGAGAGGATTTAGATAAAATAAGAAAGGACTTAAACAATTCTGTCTAAGTCCCATTAATCTATTAAGCAATTTTGTAGCTTTCAATTATTTTGTATCTATTTGGCATCTTCATCTTTTCAATTGCTCTTTTTTCAATTTGACGAATACGCTCTTTAGTTAATCCATACTGGTCACCAATTTCCTTTAGAGACATTGGCTTTGTATCCTTTAGGCCAAAACGCATGATGATAATCTCTCTTTCCTTATCTGTTAAAGTAGAAAGTAAAGAATCGATATCCTGCTTTAAAGATTTATTAATTACCTCTTCTTCTGGTCCAAGTTGCTCATCTTCAATAAAGTCCCCAACCTTTGAATCTGAAATCTCACCTTTTGTAGCAACAGGTGCATCAAATGAAACCATTTCTCTTGAAACTGCTAAAAGGTCTCTTACAAGATCAGCTTCAAGCCCGCTTTCCTCAGCAATTTCTTCAATTGAAACATCTGTAGAACCAGACTCATGAATTAAAGCTTTTTGAATCTTCTGAATTTGGAAAAGTTCATTAGCTCTATTAAGAGGAAGTCTTACAGCCCTACTCTTTTCACATACAGCCTTCATAATAGATTGTCTAATCCACCAAACTGCATATGAGATAAAGTGATAACCCTTTTCTGGCTCAAACTTATCAATAGCTGTTAATAAACCAAGATTACCTTCATTAATCAAGTCTTCTAGTGGAAGACCTTGTCCCTGATATTTCTTTGCAACAGTTACAACAAAGCGAAGATTTGCGTTAATGAGCTTCTCCCTAGCTCTTTTATCACCTTGCTTTGCTTTCAGAGCTAATTCGTATTCTTCCTCATGAGAGATCATTGGAATGCGATTAATCTCCTTTAAATAGATTGATAATACGTCCTTGTCTTCATCAATGTATGATTCTGAATTTAACATTCTTGCCATTTTAGTTAGCTCCTTATGCCTATAATAAAGCACAAAGCGTGCCAACTTATTTTTTAATTTACTTAATTCCTTATATAATATATATTTAAATATACATATATTATTGTGAAGATTATATGAAGCAAGGGTCAAAATGACGCAAGTTGAATTAATAGAAATTAAAATGGGTTATTTTGACACATATAGTTAAAACGAACTACATTTTGTGTCGTTTTGACACGGAAAGTGAATTTCAATATTTTTTAATATATTCTTTTTTCCACTTGAAGTAATGTTAAAAACACTATCTTCTATATCACATAGGAGGTTTAAATAAGTATCCTTAATTAAATCTGAAACCATATCGCCTTCTGGGAGTGACATAATTAATTGTTTCTTTGTCTTTATATACTTTAAAAACTGTAGAGCAAAGAAATCACAAAAAACTAAATCCTGAAAATTATCAGCACAGCGAATAAAAAAGGTTCTAGTATAAAGCTTTACAGCTTCTCTTTTTGATCCTTCTTTAGCTTTTTTTATAGCCATTTCATAATATTCTAAGCTCATGTCCAAGCGATCTTTGGTCATACTTTCTCAACCCTATGCATTCTAATATACTTTGTTTTTATCTATCGACAAGAGTAATAATAGAAAAAAATGTAACAGTGAGCAAAATTCTCACACCTTTGCTATTTCCCCTTGTCGATTTTTATTCTCTTGGATATATTAGACTCTGTTGTTTAAAAGCAAAATTACATCCAAGGAGATTAATAATATGAAAATTATTCCATTAAACGACAGAGTTCTCGTAAGAAGCACAGTTACCGAAGAAAAGACAGCTAGCGGTCTTTTCATTCCTCAGACAAGTCAGGAAAAGACTCAGATTGCAATTGTTGAAGCAGTTGGTGATGATGAAGCAATCAAAGTAAAGGTTGGTGATAAAGTTCTCCACGATAAGTATGCAGGAACTAATGTAAAGGTAGATGGAGATGATTACCTCATCCTTTCTATGGGTGATATCCTTGCTATCGTAGAGTAAAAATAATTTTTCTACTTTCTAGTGCCTGTCAATTCAGGCACTTTTTTTGTATTCTCTTTTTTATGATTATTAATTCAAGCATTGATGACATTAAGCCTCTTTTTGAAGAGGTATATAGAAAAACCTTTTCACCAAACATTCCAAAACTAGAAGAATCAATTGAAGGAGAAGTCATTTATTCCTACTTCGATAATTCAATACTAGGCTTTGCAACAGTTTGGGAAGAAGATTTTTTTATCCACTTTCTATTTGTAAAGGAAAGTGAAAGACACAAGAAAATTGGAACAAAACTAATAAAGCACCTTCTTAGCACCTACAATTCTCCATTAAAGCTTAAGTGTTTAATCAAAAATGAAGGTGCATTGAAGTTTTATAAAAAGCTAGGATTTAAAGAGTTATCAAGAGGATATTCAGAAGATGGTGAATATGCACTTCTCTCAATAGAGAAAATCCTCGATTCTACGCTCTAGTGATTCATCTAGAAAATCATCAGGACAGTTACATGGTGGAAGCTGAGATAAGAAATACTCTCTACTTCTATTCATTCTTCCATCAAGGATATACGCAACACCTTTATCATCTTTACTTCGAATTAATCTTCCAAGTCCCTGCTTAAGCTTCATTATCATGCTTGGCACAGAGAGCATCATAAACGAGCTTTCACCTTCACTCTCAAGTTTTTCACACCTTGATTTAAAAAGTGGTTCATTAACTTGTGGATATGGAAGCTTTGTTAATATTAAAAGCCTTAATGAATCTCCAGGAATATCTACACCTTCCCAAAATGATTGTGTTGCAAACAGCACACTATCTTTATCATCTCTAAATCTCTTTAATAACTGAGAACGACTTAGTTCCCCATTTTGAATTAATATATTAAAGCCCGCTAATTCAGAGAGAGCTTTAGAACTTACATACTCAAGCATTTTATAAGAAGTAAATAAAACTAAAGCCCCTCCACCACTTGCTCTAACTGCACTAATAATCTTTTCTGCAGCATGGTCAAAATAAAGACTTTCTTGATTATTCTTATAAAGCACCTTTCCATTATCAATTAGTAAAAGTAAGTTTTTCTTGTAATCAAATGGTGATTCAAAGCATCCGGATAAAATCTCTCTTTGGTCTAGTCCAACTTGATTACGAAAGAAATCAAATTCTCTATCGACCTTTAAAGTAGCAGATAAACAAATTACACTATCAAGCTTTTCAAATATCGATTCTCTTAAAATATCAGATACCTCAAGAGGTGAAATCTTTAACTGTACTTCTTCTCTATTTTTATTTTTCTCTCTAGTAAGGTAGTAAACCTTATCCTTAAATTCTTTTATATTTAAAAACTCACTGATAAATGAAGAATATCCTTCAAAGGTACAGATGGCAGAATTAATACCTTGTTGGATATAACTATCCTCATCTGAAAAAGCAGTTTTACCAATAATTGAATTAAGTAATGATGTTATTTTATCTAAGCTTTGTTTAATAGCAATTAAAGATGCACTATATTTAGATAAAAAGAAACTATAGTTTGACTTATCAACTCTTTGCTCAGACCCACTTAAAGACATAACTAATATTGAATTAAGATTGTTAATTATTTTTTCTGCACTCTCTAATTCCTTAATTACATCAAGTGCTTCATTTTCTTTTCCTTTTACTATTCCTGCAGCAAGGGTTATTAAATTACTTGCATTAGCACCATGCTTTACAGCGACTAACTTTCTATACTCCCAAAGAAAACCATAGTATGAAAATACTTGAGTAAAAAGAGAAGTTGCATTCTTATCCATATTATGGCACTCATCGATAATTAATCGATTGTATGGAGGAAGGAGTGCTTTTTCAGTGTAATCCTCATCGTTATCACACCTCTTTTTTGCATCTAAAAATAAAAGGTGATGATTTGTAACAATAATTCCTGCACTTTCTGCCTTTTTTCTACTTTTAAAGAAAAAGCATCTACTAAAGTTTGGACATTTTTGTCCAAGACAAAGTTCAAAATCCGATGCAATATCGCTCTTAAGCACTCCTCTTGGAAGAGCTTGAAGTTCATCAAGAATTCCATCCTCTGTAGTTCTAACCCAAGTAGCAAGCTTACCATCTTCACTTGTAGGGTCAGATGCAAAAATACTTTGGCTTACTGTATTATCTAAATAACGTCTAAGACATAGATAATTTGACCTACCCATTAAAAGTGCAAAGGGAATATCCTTTCCCAGCGCTTTCATCAAAGTTGGTAAATCCTTATCAACAAGCTGTTTTTGCAGTGTTATCGTACTAGTTGCTACTACAGTTTTCTCCCTTGTTTCTTCATAGTGCAATATAGCCGGGACAAGATAACCAAAGCTCTTACCTATTCCAGTACCAGCTTCAATTACCTCAGCCATATTCTCTTCATAGCCCTGCAAAACAAGCTTAGACATTTCAATTTGGTCCCCTCTCTCCTCATAGGAGGAAAAATATTTTGAGAGTGCACCACCGGAGGCTAAAATATCATCTATTTGTAAAGGATCAATCATCCGCTTTTCCATATTCTTCGAGTTTTCGATGTAAAGTTTTTCTACCAATACCTAACATCTCACTCGCTTTTGTTTTATTACCCCCGCAGTAATCAAGAGTACTAATAATAAACATCTTTTCAGCTTCATCTAAGGTAAGTCCAACCTTAATACTTAACTGGCTATCATTATCATGCTCACTTACCTGTTCAGGTAAATCATCAACATCAATAAGTCTTCCTCTAGCAAGAACAACTGCTGACTCAATAGAGTTTCTTAATTGCCTAATATTACCAGGCCAGGAGTAAGAACATAATACTTTTCTAGCAGCAGGAGTAAAACCCTCAATATTTCTATTATTTTCTTTATTAAATTCATTTAAAAATGAATTCATTAAGAGCGGAATATCATCCTTTCTCTCTCTTAGAGGAGGAACTTCGATGTGAACAACATTTAAGCGATAAAACAAATCCTCTCTGAAGTTTCCTTTCTTTACTTCCTCTTCAAGATTTCGATTTGTAGCAGCAACAACTCTAACATCGACATTTAAGGTTTGAGTACCACCTACTCTTTCAAAGGATTTTTCTTGAAGTACTCTTAAGATTTTAACTTGGGTAGCTGCATCGATTTCACCAATTTCATCTAAGAAAATAGTTCCACCATCTGCAAGCTCAAAACGTCCTTTCTTTTGACTAACAGCTCCTGTAAAACTTCCCTTCTCATGACCAAACAACTCTGATTCAAGTAAATTCGCAGATAATGATGCACAGTGCACCTTGATAAAAGGACCATCCTTTCTATCAGATAGGTTATGAAGAGCATCTGCAACTAACTCTTTACCTACGCCCGATTCCCCAGTTACTAATACAGTGGCACGAGTAGGAGCTACCTGCTCTATGGTTCTCATCATCTTAGAAAGCTTTTCACTCTTTCCAATTATTGACTTATTAACCTCTACCTTTTTCTTTAAAGTAGATATTTCTTGAGTGAGCTTAATGTTTTGCTCAATAATCTTACTATTGCTTAATGCCTTTTTAGCAGTAAGCATGATGTGGTCTAAATCTACAGGCTTTGTAAAGAAGTCTATAGCTCCATCCTGCATTGCCTTTACCGCATCCTCAATAGAACCATGTCCTGTTAATACAATTACAGGAAGTGTTGGAAAGGTCGATGAAACTCTTTTAAGTAAATCATAACCAGAGAGTACAGGCATTCTTAAGTCTGTAATAACTAAATCAACACTTTTTTTATTTATTAGTGTCCAAGCGACCTCTCCATTTTCAGCTTCAAGAGTATCATAGCCTTCATCTTCGAAGGCAAGAGTCAGGCCTGAACGTATATTTTTCTCATCATCAACAATTAATACACAAGCCACATCATACCTCCTCTATATGGTCAAGCTGGACACGCTGTGAAGTTGGAACGGGAAGCCTAATATAGAAAGTTGTACCCTTTCCAACTTTACTTTCGACACTGATGTCTCCGCTATGCTCCTTAACAATTTTATATACATTGGTAAGTCCAAGACCGGTACCTGTAGCCTTTGTTGTAAAGTATGGTTCAAAGATTTTTGCAAGATTCTCTTCTTTAATACCACATCCTGTATCGGAGATTGAAAATAGAACAAAGTCCCCATCGTTTTTTACACTTAATGTAAGAGTACCACCATCATCCATGGCATGAATTGCATTTTGAATAATATTTAATAGAGCTTGGTTAATGTGTTGCTTATCCATCATAAGTTTTGGTAAGTACTTTTCAACCTGCCAAACAAGCTTTATCCCATGGCTTTCAATTTCAGGAGATATAAACTCACAAAGACCTTTAAGGATTTCATCAACACTACAAAGCTTTAAATCAATATTCATTGGTCTAACTGCAAATAAGAAATCAACAGCAATTCTATTAAGACGTTCAATTTCCTCTTCAATTACATTTAAGTACCTAGAAGCATCTTCCTCAGTTAAAGCAGTCTTTTTTACAAAAGCTTTATGTAATAGCTGTAAATGAATTTGCATTGCAGCAAGAGGATTTTTTATCTCATGAGCAATTCCAGCAGCCATAGTAGTCATACTAGCTAAGGATTCACTTCGTCTTAAGCGTGCTTCCCTTCGCTTTTCCTCAGTAACATCCCTTACATTAATATCAAGGTAATCCCCTTCCTCTGTTTCAACGATTCTATGGGTAATTAGAATAGTTCTAACCTCACTACCTACTTGGAAGTTAAATTCCTTTTCATCTCTAACATTTTTTGCACTAAGAGTTACAAGGTAATCTAATACCTCTTTATCAACAACTAAATCCTTAATGTGCTTACCTTCAGCATTCTTTCTTAAATATCTTCTATCTGTAGGAAGAAGGGTACAAAATGAAGTATTTACATACCTAATTATTTTGTCCTTAATAAGCAAATGTCCAATAGGACTTTCCTCCAAAATAGCATCAAGCATATCAGCTTCTGCTATTTGCATTCTTACTAATTTCTCAACTTCCTTTTTAGGAAATTGATCGAGTCTATCAATGGCTCTCTTGAGAAGTTTATTACTCATTTCTTAAACTCCTTTCAATTCTATCAATCATTATTTTTTTATTTTGGTTATATATTGTAGAATCATTAAAAATATTTGAAAGACTTTTTAAAGCCTTCATTGCTCTAACATCTCTATCAAGCAAAGCTTTCTTCTCAAATTTTTCATATAAATATTTAACAAAGAGAGGATAAGTATCAAATTCATCTAAAAATGCATTAATTGTATTTAAATTATCATAGCTATCTTTTTCTCTCTTAACAAATGCTTTTTCAAAAAAGGAATTAACAATTTTTATTAATTGATTATTATCAAAACCTGCTTGAACGTAGAAAAACTCCTCTAATGAGGAATCTGCTTGTTTGAAAAAAGTATTAATAACAAAATTTGATGTTAAATTACTATCAATCTCATTAAACTCATACTTTCTTACTCGAGATAATATAGTATCTAAGATTCTAGATTGATCTTGGCTAATTAAGATTAAATGAGCACCAGGCATAGGCTCTTCTAGTAGCTTTAATAAGCTATTCATTGCACCTACAGTTACATCTTCAATATTTTCAAAGATAACAACCTTTCCTCTTTCACTCTCAAGCTGTAAGAAGGCTTGTACATCCCTAATTTGATCAATTGTAAATCCTGATTTTTTCTTTGATGAAGAGAAAAATGAAGCTAATGCCTTATCATATGATGATAAAAACTTATCAAAGGTTTTATCATCCATATCATCTTGGTAAGTAAGTAATACATCTGATAGTTCTGCAGCAGCTTTAAATAAGTCTTTATCACTACTATTAGAAAGTGCTGGGTGACAAGATAGAAGCATTATCCTTGTCTCTCTGAGTAAAAGATCCCAGGATCTTTTATTTCTTGAAGCTGAAAACAGATTTCTTAATGCCTTTAACCTTAATGCAAAGTTTCTAGAAGATAAAATAATTAAATCACTTACATCTAAGTCTTGAAAGTGATTACTTTCATTTAATAAATTAAGACCAAGTTCGATTGCTCCTGTCATTCTAGAAGAAAACTTTGGTCCTAAAAACATTATTGATTGAGGAACCTTATTGTTTTCAAGCTCCTCTGATATTCGACTTGCCATATATGGCTGAGTCTTCTCTAAATTACTTAATCTCATAAGCTTAATACACTTTCAAGAGTTGAAATTGTTTCAGGAAGTAATGGTTCTATTACTCTAGTAATAAAAATCGATGAGTTAAATAAATTAGAAAAATCAAAGATGTTTTGTAGTGTTAATACATACATAATTACTGATAAGAAAAATAGTGATGCAATCAAGCCCCAAAAGAATCCTAAGATGTTATTAATCGCACCAAGATGAAAGCTATCAACAATGGTTTCAATTGCGTTTCCAAGTATTCTTATTAGTAAGTACCCAATTAACACTAAAATCACAAAGGCAATAAGACTTGTCGTCCATCCTGGAAGCTTAACATTTATTACATCTGTTAATTTCTCACTTAACTTAGAGGTAAACATAATACCAGTAAAGAATCCTGCAATGAGGCCTCCTACATGGCTAAATTCTGCAACAAAGCCTCTGATGCAGTTAACTACTGCGCTTAACATCACGATTATAAAAATTATTAAATCAACAACACCTACTGATAGTGAACCTATATTAATTACATAATCCATCTAAATATTACTCCTTAATGTTTAAAATTATTTTGCTAATTGCTATAGAAGAATTAGCAACACTAATTTTTTTCTCGGCATCTTCCATCTTTCTTAATTCTTCAGAATCGTTAATTAGTGAAAGAATATCGGATAAAAAATCATCACTCTTTTTCATTACTTTAGCACAACCTTGCTCTTCTGCCCACTTTGCATTTTCAATTTGATCCCCCCTACTAGCATTTAATGAAAGAGGTATTAAATACATTGGAGTATTGATACTAATTAATTCCGATAGAGTATTTGCACCTGCGCGTGAAATTACTAAGCTCGCTTTAGAGAGGATTGATGCATATTCCTTATCAATAAAGCTATAAGAACTATACCCCTCTTTTTTTATATTAAAGTTTCCATAGCGTCCTGCTTGGTGGATGATATTTGCACTCTTTAATAACTCATCAAGGTTTTTATATATTAGCTCATTAATTTCAACTGCACCTTGAGATCCACCCAACACTACAATTAACGCTTTATCTTGTTTTTCCTTCTTTAAGGCAATTAAATCACTTCTAATTGGATTTCCAGTATATATATATTTAGAAGAATTTAAATTACTATTTGGAAAACCCAAACATACCTTCTCGCAAAATTTCGAATTAATTTTATTAGCCAGTCCCATTGATCTATCAGATTCATGGGTAATGCATCTAATTTTTAATACCTTTGCAGCAACTACAGGAGGAACTGATACAAATCCACCTTTTGAAAAAAGTACATCTGGTTTTTCCTTTCTTAAAACTTTTAAAGCTTGGAAAAATCCAACTAAAATAAATAAACAGTCTGAAATATTTTTTACAGAAAAATATCTTCTTAATTTTCCACACTTTATTGGGTAGTATTTTACACCCCTATCTTCAACATATTTCTTTTCAACCTCTTTCTCACTTCCGATATAAAAGAAGGTTGATGAACTATCTATCTTTTTTATGCTATCCATAACACTTAAACATGGAATTACATGTCCAAGTGTACCTCCACCGGTGAGAGCAATCTTCATAAGCTTAAGTTTATTTACATACACATACAGAGTCAATACGAAACAACTGTTTCTTTTTGACACATTTTTTATTCGATTCAGTCATTTGACTTTTCTTTTGTCCTATCCTTTTGTATTATATTCACTATGGCAAATAAATTTCTCGCAGCCCTCTTTGGGGGTACAAAACAAGACAAAGATATTAAAAGATTAAAACCAATAGTTGAAAAAGTTAATTCCCTTTCTTCTTGGGCTGAAAAGCTAACTCAAGAAGAGATGATAAATTTAACAAATACTTGGAAAAGTGAAGTACAGAGTAACAAAAAAACATTAGATGAGTTACTTCCTGAGGCTTTTGCAATTGCTCGCGAAGCATCCTTCAGAGTACTTGGTGAAAGACACTATGATGTCCAGATTATGGGTGCTATAGTACTCCATCAAGGATCAATTTTAGAGTTAAAAACAGGTGAAGGTAAAACCTTAACTTGTGTACCTGCTGCATACTTAAATGCACTTGCAGGAGAAGGTGTTCACATCGTTACAGTTAACGACTACCTTGCTGAGCGTGATGCTACTTGGATGGGTCCAATTTACGAGTATCTAGGTTTAAGTGTTGGTGTTATTCTTTCTACTCAAGATAATCAAAGGAAGAAAGAAGCTTATAGTAAAGATATTACCTATGGAACTAACAATGAGTTTGGCTTCGACTATTTAAGAGATAATATGAAGTGGAGACTTGAAGATAAAATTCAACCTAAGCACCACTTCTGTATCGTCGATGAAATTGACTCAATCTTAATTGATGAAGCTAGAACTCCATTAATTATCTCTGGTCAAGCTGAAGATGACTCTGCATCTGTTAGAAGAGCTGATTCAATTGTTCAATTCTTAAAGGAATGTGAAAAAGATCCTGAAACAGGTGAATACTATGAACTTTCTAAGTTTGAAATGCTTGATAAAAATGCTGTAGCTCAATTTGATGAAAAAGGTGACTACAGAATCGATGAAAAGAGCAAAAACATTACATTTACAAAGCAAGGTATTACTCACCTTGAGCAAATATTAAAGAGCCAAGGATTATTAATAACTAGCAAAGATGAAAATGGTGAAGATACTACTAGTATCTATGATGATGGTAACTTTGAATACATTCACTACGTTACTGAGGCTGTAATTGCCCACAAGATGTTTGAAAAGGATGTTGACTACGTAGTTAAGGATGGAGAAGTACAAATTGTTGATCAATTCACAGGAAGAATTCTTCCAGGTAGAAGATATAACAATGGTCTACACCAAGCTATTGAAGCTAAGGAAGGTGTTAAGATTCAAGCACAAAGTAAGACCTTTGCAACTATTACCTTCCAAAACTTCTTTAGAATGTACGATAAGCTTTCTGGTATGACTGGTACTGCTGATACCGAGGCAACAGAATTTAAGCAAATTTATGACCTTGATGTTGTTGTAGTTCCTACTAATAAGCCAGTTAAGAGAGTCGATTTACCAGATTTAATTTACTACGATGAAAAACAAAAGTTTAATGCAATCGTTGAAGAAGTAAAGAAAATTCACCAAACAGGTCAACCTGTATTAATAGGCACTGTATCAATTGAAAAGTCAGAAGTTCTTTCTGCCCTCTTTAGAAGAGCTGGTATTAAGCATGAGGTATTGAATGCTAAAAACCATGCACGTGAAGCTTTCATTATTGGTGAAGCGGGCTCAAAGGGTGCTGTAACTATTTCTACTAACATGGCTGGTCGTGGTACTGATATTAAGTTAGGTGGTTCTCTTGAGCACCTTGCATTAAAGAAAGTTGGAACAGAGGCAAGTCCTGAAGAGCTTAAAAAGGCTATGGAGGAGCTTCGCCCTGAATGGGAGAAAGCAAACCAAGAAGTAAAAGCACTTGGGGGTCTTTACATTATTGGCTCTGAGCGCCATGAATCACGAAGAATTGATAACCAGCTACGTGGTCGTTCTGGTCGTCAAGGTGATCCAGGTACTTCTCGCTTCTTCGTCTCTCTTGATGATTCACTCATGCGCCTATTTGCTTCCGATAATGTAAAAAACATTGTTGGTAGGCTTGGACTTAAAGATGGTGAACCTCTTGAAAACAAGATGCTAACAGGTGCTATTGAAAAGGCACAGCTTAGAGTTGAAGAGAGAAACTTTGAAATTCGTAAGCGTCTGCTTGATTATGATAACGTTCTTAATGAACAGAGAAATTATATATATGAGCAGAGAGATGAAATCTTAAAGGATACAGATCTTTCTAAGCGCGTACTTGATAATATCTCTGATTTAGTTGCTTCAATCTATGAAGAGAATAAAAAGGATGTAAAAGCATTTAGAGATGCACTTTTAAGAGAATTTACAACTGATTTCTCTCTTTCAGAAGAAGAACTTACAAGCCCAAATGTACTTGATATAATTAACAGCAAGGCTGAAGCTATAATTAAAGAAAAGGAAGAGTTAATTTCTAAGGAGCAATTTAATATCTTCTTAAGAAGTCTTTACTTAAGAAATATTGATAAGCGCTGGATCGACCACCTCGACGCTCTTGAGGATATTAAGGATGCAGCATCATTAAGAAGCTATGCTCAAAAGAATCCTTTAGTTGAGTATAAAAACGAAGCTGGAGATGCATATGATAGAATGCTTAATGAGATAAGTGAAAATATCTGTAAGATGGCTATCGCAGTTAAATTCACACTTCGAACCCCTTCTAGCCAAACTCAAAGAGGAGCCCAAATTGTTTTAGGTCCAAAGAAGAGAGAAACTCATATTACAGAACAAGCTCAGCTGAACAATACTGTAATTCGTACTACTCAAAAGATTGGTAGAAATGATCCATGTCCTTGTGGTAGTGGTAAAAAGTATAAAAACTGTTGTGGTAGAAATTTCTAAGGAAGGAAAATGTGGAAAAAGTAATTACTTATACTCTTAATGCTGGTAATTATAAAGCTGAGATTATCAACTATGGTGCAATGATTAAATCATTTTACATCGATGATGTTGATGTAGTATTAGGTCTTCAAGATTACGATACTTTTGCTTCGGAGAAAGGATTTTTATCACAAGTAGTGGGACCATTTGCTAATAGAATTAGTAATGCTGAGTTTACTATGGATGGAGTAAAATATAAGCTTGAAAACAACAGAGGATCATACAATATCCACTCTGGTTCAAGAACCTTTGGTAAAGTTTTTTGGGATTGTATCGAAAAAAGTGATGATAGCGTAACTCTATTCCTACACTCCCCTGAAAGTGCGGGCTTCCCTGGTGATATCGATACAACTCTAAAGTATACTCTCACATGTGATGGTGAATTAAAGCTTCACTATACTATGACAACTACTAAGAAAACTCCAGTAAATATCACAAACCACGTATACTTTACTCTTGGTAAAAAGGACTCTAGAGATATTACTATCACACTTCCAGCTGATAGCTATGTCGCAACAGATAGAGAAGGTATTCCAACAGAAATCACTCCTGTTGAAAACACTGAGTTTGATTTAAGAAAGCCTGTTAAGGTAGGTTCATTAAGAGGTGGAGATTTTGATCACTGCTTTATTCTAAATAAGGATGCAGTGATAAAGGCTGAAAGTGATGATTTAGTTTTAACATGCACAACAGATCTTCCTGGTGTTCAATTCTATACTGCAGGTGGTATGAATAAAAAAGAAAAAGCAAAGGATGGTTCTGCCTTAGTTCCATTTTCTGGCTTTGCACTAGAAAGTGAATACTTCCCTAACTTCCCGAATCGTCCAGACTTTAAAGGAAAATTCCTCCTTCCGGGTGAAATATACGAAACAGAGACAGTATATAAATTAAAAAGAAAATAAGACATCTAGGTACTATGCATAATAAATCTTGCATAGTACTTTTTTTTGTCCCCCATTCGTTTCATTTTTTATTAAGGTGTTGAATTTTATCATGCAAGATAAATTTATCTTGCAACAATGAGTAAATTTATGCTTTTTCAATAGTAGCAAAATGCTTTTTACTCTTTTCATAATAGCTAATACCTACTAATAAAATATTTCCTTTATAGAGTTCTAAAGCACTTGGATATTTCTTCTCTCTAATTTGATTAATAGCTGTATTGACACATTTATTCCTTTTTAATTCAACAACAATTGCAGGTTTATTAGGTACATAAGGAATGAAAACAATATCAGCATAACCATTTCCCGCAGGCAGTTCATTTACAATTGTATAGTAGCTATCTGCATAGAAATAAGCTAATCTAATGACGCTTTGGAAAGCATCTTCATTATTATATGTCAGATTATTGGTAATTAACATATGAGTTTCTTCAATTGACTTTGCAACAGCTTTTGAATCTAAAGCCCAAGTATCATTTAGTAGTTGTCTAGACTTGTTTATTACATTTAAAACTTTTTCATAATTTGGTGTATTTTCTATTGAATGAATCCATTCATTTTTTATTTCATAATTAGGAATAAAACATTCTTCTGTATCATGGTCGTATGCTAAATATCCAATATGAATTAAATAAGTAAAAACATCATCCTTAGAATTAAAACTATCTAATTTATTAAGGAACTTTTTGACATTAACATGTACTCTGGAACCTGAAATCATAGAGATTATATCATCTTTTATTCCTTCAAAATTTAATAAAATAAAGTTTTTTAAAGCTTCATATGAACCAGTTTGAGTCCAATATGATTCACATTTATTATTTCTTAATGCATCAATTACAGATTTTGGAGAATATATTTCAATATCATTTAAATTATATCCATCATACCATCTCTTAACTTCTTCAAAATCTAGATTATGCTGTTCACATAAAGCTTTAGTTTCAGAAGATGTAAAACCTACAAAGGAAGAAAAGTACCCAGCATTAAGCATTGTAAATTCTTCAAAATTATTTAATTTTGATTGAACAACATCTCTTACGATAGGGAAAATTCCTGTTAAATAAGCTAAGGCTATAGCCTTTGAAACATTATTATTTTTAAAAATTCCGTTTAGGAAAGATAAAAAAGATTCTAATTCTTTATTATCTTTCTCTCTAACAATAATATCATATTCATCTAAAACAATGATAAACTTTTCTTTTGTTGCTTCATAAACTTTTGAAATAGCAATAGCTAAATTATCCTCTGCTTTGATTTTAACATTAGGATAAGATTTAACAATTTCAGGAACAACACTTTGATTTATAAAATCTACAACAGTTAATGAATTATTTTTATTGCATAAACATCCATTAATATCGATATTCAAAACATTATACTTATTGATATGATCTTCAAATGATTTATCATTAGCTATTTTTAAATCAGAAAAAATATGGTGTGAATCACAATCTTTTGAGTAATAAGCTGTAATCATATTTACAGCCATTGTTTTTCCAAAACGCCTTGGACGAGAAACACAAACAAATCTAGAATTTGTATTTATCAAAGAATTTAACTTAGAAATTAATAGTGACTTATCAACGTAATATGGAGTATTTCTATCAAGTTCAAGATTTTCAACCCCCGGATTTAAATAAATACCCATAATACCTCCAAGTAATTATAATAAATAAGTATATGATATTATAATAATAAATAATTATACTTAAAAAGCAACATATGTGTTATCACTTACACCATCTTTTAATATTGAATTAAGATATAAATAAAATGATAAGTCTTTGAGGTTATTTTCCCAAATACTCCATCCTTTATCATTTTTAGTTGCAGTGACCTTGCCTGCAAAATACTCTCTATTTAGTTTTGCTGCAAAGTCTAAAGCGACTTTTACATCTGTAGAATTCAAACCTTTCTTTTCAATTTGCTTTTTTAGTTTATTAATTGTGGTATCGTCAAAGAAAGTTTCTGAATAAGTTGGAAAATCCAAAAGAGATGGAAGCATTATGTTGTTTTCCTTTGCCCAAGAGGAAACATCAACACTTTTTGTTTCATAGCTAATTAGCTTATTATCTTTAATTTTTATTACGCCATATTGATTAGGAGATACAGCTAATGATGAAGCGGCAATATCAGTAAAGTTTGTATCTTTATTTATGTGTTGTAAATGTAAGTGTCCAGATAGATTTAGGATATTAAGCGGGAATCCTCGGTAATTCAATTACCGAGATGAAAGCACAAAATAGTAATTGCTAAAACATATGCATGTGATATAATAAATTATGAAGATAAATCTTGTTCAGTACAGAACTTGCTCATATAGTATGGAATCATTCTTACTATGTTGAAACTGTTGGATGCATATCCGAGGAAACCGTAA
>NZ_JAXEGN010000175.1:0-6158 GCF_034103065.1 Bullifex sp.
AAATATATTCCGAAATAAGAATAATATAATTAATTTAATGAATATGATTTTTCCTCTTTTAATTATTAATATGAGAAAAGTATATGTAATAAATGATTTTAATCTTAAAAAGAAAGTGGAAGAACTTGGTTATAGATGTGAGGTAATGGAATCTAATATTGAGGATTATGATAAAGCTATTATCGTTAAAATTAGAAATCCAAGTGAATACCTGTTTTATGAAAAATTAAAAGAACACTTTAAGAATAAAAATAAAATCCTCTATATCGTTTTTTCTCCAGAAGTTGGCTACGTAAGTGAAAGACCAAAAGGGTACTATGTTAAAGTTGCTCATAGTACAGATTTCACAGAAAAGGAAAGTGCATTTATGTATGCTTTAATGCGAAACACAATGACAAAAGGAGTTTGTATTGATTTAAAAATTACTAGAGCAACTTACTCAACATACTGCAAGAAGCTGTGTACAAAGGTTGGTGCTAAAGATGTTTTTGAATTAAAACTTTGGGCTTTATTAAACATAAAAAATTAGTGCCCGCAAGATGCAGGCACTTTAGATTATTAGAAATCAGCACTCTTTACATAGCGTGGATATGGAATTACGTCTCTGATGTTCTGAACACCTGTTACATACTGAACAGCTCTTTCAAAACCAAGACCAAATCCTGAGTGAGGTACTGAACCATACTTTCTTAAGTCAAGGTACCACCAGTAATCTTCCTTATTTAATCCAAGCTCAGATATTCTTGAAAGTAATACATCAAGGTTGCTCTCTCTTTCTGAACCACCAATAATTTCACCAATTCTTGGTACAAGAACATCCATACCTCTTACAGTCTTTCCATCTTCATTTAGCTTCATGTAGAAAGCTTTAATTTCCTTTGGATAATCTGTAACAATAACAGGTGACTTACAAACTTTTTCAGTTAAGAACTTTTCATGCTCAGTTTGAATATCAGAACCCCAGTGAACAGGGAAATCAAAATGGTCATTTTCTTTCTCAAGAACCTTAATTGCATCTGTATATGTCATATGAGCAAATGGAGTCTCAATAACATGTCTAAGAGTTTCAATGTTACCCTTTAATACAAATTGATCGAAGAATTCCATATCTTCAGGATTCTTTTCTAAGCACTTTGAAAAGATATACTTTAAGAAAGATTCAGCAACTTCCATATCACCATCTAATGAGCAGAAAGCCATCTCAGGTTCAACCATCCAGAACTCAGCCAAGTGCTTTGTTGTATTACTATTTTCAGCTCTGAAAGTTGGTCCAAAAGTATAGATATTCTTCATTGCCATTGCATAGGTTTCACCTTCAAGCTGACCTGATACAGTTAAGGATGCTTTCTTACCAAAGAAGTCCTTTGAGTAATCAACTAAACCTTCTTTTGTCATTGCAACTTTATCTAAATCTAAGGTAGTAACTTGAAAAGTTTCACCGGCACCTTCTGCATCAGAACAAGTAATTAAAGGAGTGTTAACATAGATAAAACCATTTTCTTGGAAGAATGAATGAACTGCATATGCTAATGTATTTCTTACTCTTGTTACAGCACCAATAAGGTTTGTTCTTGGGCGTAAGTGCGCAATGTCTCTTAAAAATTCAAGTGTATGTCTTTTCTTCTGAAGAGGGTAATCAACTGGACATTCTCCTACAACTTCTAGAGATGAAAGCTGCATTTCAACTGCTTGGTTACCACCAAGAGAAGCAACAATTTTACCACTACAAATTACAGATGCACCTGTAGTAATTTTATCAAGCACTTCATTATTGTTGAAAGAATCCTTATCGATAACTACCTGTAAACCTTTTAATGTGGATCCGTCATTTACTTCTAAAAAGCAGACGTTCTTACTATCTCTCTTTGTACGTACCCATCCTTCAGCCTTAACAATTTCTTCACTAGGCTCTCTTTGAAGAATGGCTTTGATTCTTTCTTGCATTTTAATGCTCTCCTAAGTAAAAATATAGCAAAAATTGTATTCTTTTACCTATTTCACGTCAATAATAGTTAAATAGTTAATATTAACCACCCACATAATTAATAAATAGTAGATTATTGTTTGTTGACTTAGCACTTTAAAACGTTAAAAATATTAATAAAAAGGAAATTATGTTACAGATTATAGGAACAAATAAATGCCGTTCAACACAGAAGGCTATTAGATGGTGTAAAGAAAGAAAAATTGAATTTCAGTACATCGATTTAAATGAGAAAAAGCTTTCAAAAAAAGAATATGAAAGTATTTTTTCATCATGCTCTGCTGATGAGTATATTGATAATGAATGTTCCTACTATAAGAAAAATGGTTATTCATGGCGTGAATTTAATCCTCAGGAAGAGGTAATAGAGCATCCTGAGTTATTGAGGACACCTATACTAAGAAATAAAACAAAAGCTCACTCTGGCTTTGATGAAGAATTCTTAAAAGAGGCATCAAAGTGAGATATAGCGTGCTAACAAGTGGAAGCTGTGGAAATGCATATGCATTTTTCGATGGTAAAACTACAATCTTAATCGATATGGGCTTAACCTTAACTGGGTTAAAAAGACGATTATTGGATGCCAAAATTCCATATGAATCGATTAAAGCATTATTTTTGACTCATCTACATCCTGATCATGTAAAGGGCGCAGGCGTTTTATTTCGAAATATTAATGTTGATATTTTCTTAAGTCAAAGCATGAAGGAAGGAGGAGAGTCTATATTACTAAAGCTAGGTTTGAAGAGTGATAATTATTTTACATTTAGCTATGGAGAAAAAGTAATTATAGATGACTTTGAAATAACTAGCTTTCAAACCTCTCATGACTGTCAAGGTAGTGTAGGTTACAGAATTGTAAATGGTTCATATTCATTTTTCTTAATGACTGACACTGGTGTAGTTCCAGAAAGAGCAATTGAACTTGCAAAGTGTAGTAACGTACTTTTTGTAGAGAGCAATTACGATGATGTAATGCTTGAAAATGGAAAGTATCCATATGTATTAAAGAGAAGAGTAAGAGGTGAGCGTGGACATTTATCAAATGCTCAAGCTCATGACTTTATTATCGATAGTAATTTAAACGATAAGACTATTTATTTTATCCATGTAAGTCAAAATAATAATTCGATTGAAAAGCTTAATGAGATGGTTTCAACACTTCCTTTAAATAATCGATATATTATTTGTGAACGTGGAAAGAGCTATTGGGAGTAATTATGGCGAAATCAAAAAAAAAGGTAGCAAAACTAAAAGCAAAAGAGTATTCAAAAAAGGAGTGCATGAAGATTAATCGTGAAGATGGTCTTACAATGTTCAACTTAAAAAAATATACATTTAGAGATTTTATCGATGCATGTACAGCTCGCTATTCATCAAGGCTTTGCTACACAATAGTAGGTGGAGAAGATGAGGTTAGCTTTACATATCGCTACCTTGCATTTAAGGTACATTCAATTAGCCAATATCTATTAAATATCGGAATTAAGAAAGGTGATAAAATAGCAATTTACGGTGAAGGAAGTCCAATGTGGATGATGATGTATTTTGGTATTACATCAATTGGTGCTATTGCAGTACCAATTCTTCCAGGCTTTACTCCTAGAGAAACTATCTTTGCCCTAAATAATTGTGGTGCTAAACTCGTTTGTGGTGGAAAAAAACAAATATTAGGTATTAAGGATTATATCTTAGAAAACAATCTTGAAGTTATTAGACTTGAGGATATCTTCTATTTACCTGCTGACAGTGTAAAGATAATGGAAGATAAAAATTACTTTGATCTTCCTGGCCTTGATGTTACTCGTGTTAAATTCAATATTAAGGAGTTATCAAAACTACCACTTGAGGAAGATGATATTGCATCAATTATTTATACATCTGGTACAACAGGAGCATCAAAGGGAGTTGTGTTATCACACAAAAACTTACTTAGAAATGCCGATTTATCAACAACTCAATACATTAAGCTCAAGCCAGGTATGAGAGCTTTATCAATTTTACCTGTAAGCCATGTATATGAATTTACTAATGGCCAGATACTTTGTATGATGTCAGGCCTTGAAATTCACTTCTTAGGTAAGCCTCCAGTTGTTTCAATATTACTTCCAGCATTAAAGAATGTTAGACCAGATGTAATTCTTTCTGTTCCACTGTTAATTGAGAAAGTATATAAGTCAGCTGTTGCTCCAATGATTAAAAATGGTGGAAAATTTGAAAAAATTTACAATAATAAACTTACTAAAAACTTTGTCTGTAGGGTTATTAAAAGAAAGCTTATTCAAACCTTTGGTGGAAAGCTTAAGTTCTTTGGTATAGGAGGTGCCCCATTGGATAAAGAGGTTGAAGAGTTCCTATATAGAGGTGCCTTCCCATATGCTCTTGGTTATGGCTTAACTGAAACTAGTCCATTGCTTGCTGCATGTGGACCTAAGAAAAAGGATCATAGACTTGGATACACTGGTTATATCGTTCCAGATGTCGATATGAAGCTCATAAATAAAAATGCAGAAGGAATTGGAGAAATTGTAGTTAAAGGACCAAATGTAATGCGTGGTTACTACAATAATCCTGATTTAAATAAAGAGTCTTTCACTGAAGATGGATACTTCAAAACAGGTGATTTAGGATTTATTAATAACAAAAATCAACTTGCTATTAAGGGTCGATGTAAAACTATGATTTTAGGACCAGCAGGTGAAAATATTTATCCTGAATCTATTGAAAGTGTAATTAATAACCAGCAGTTTGTTGAGGAATCTTTGGTAGTTAGTGATAATGGTTCATTATTAGCTTTGATAAAAATTGATATCGAATTGATGGCAAAGAGCTTAGCAATTTCCATTGATGAGGCAAAAGAGGAAGCTAAAAAGTACATTCATTCCTTAAAGCAAACTGTTAATAAAGAGCTTTCAAGTCAAAACAGAATTGACTCAGTTGAGCTCCAGGAAGAAAGCTTCGAAAGAACTGCTACACAAAAGATTAAACGTTTCTTATATCCAAAAAATAAAAAATAAATGTAAAATTTCGGGTTAGTCAAATTGATTAACCCATTTTTTATTTTACATCGTTTATCAAAAAAACTCATTTTGCTATAATCAATTCATGAGTAACAAAGATACTAGAATTGTCGATATTTCATCATTAGCAACTCCAAATGAGATTGCAAATTTATATCCTGTTTCACCAGAGCTTTCTAGCCAGATTGAAGAGTCAAGAAGAACTGTTGAAAATATATTAAGTGGTAAAGACCATCGCTTGCTTGCAATCGTCGGTCCTTGCTCAATCCATGATCCTGAAGCGGCTCTCGATTACGCTGATAGATTAAAGTCATTATCCGATATGATTAGTGACCAGTTTTACGTTGTAATGAGAGTGTATTTTGAAAAGCCAAGAACAACAGTTGGTTGGAAAGGCCTTATCCTTGATCCAGATTTAGATGGAACTTACGATATAGAAAAGGGTTTAAAAACAGCTCGTTCATTATTAATTGAAATTAGTAAAAAGGGCTTAGCTCTTGGATGTGAGGTATTAGATCCTATTATTCCTCAGTACATCGATGAATTAATGAGCTGGTCCAGTATTGGTGCTAGAACTACAGAAAGCCAAACTCATAGAAACCTAGCAAGTGGTTTGTCTGTACCTGTAGGCTTCAAAAACTCCACAAGTGGTGAGCTTACAAATGCAATTAATGCAATTAAGAGTGCATCTGTACCAGCATCATTTATTGGTATTAATAAAGATGGTCAAACTGTTGTATTAAGAACTAAAGGAAATGATGCTTGTCACTTAATCCTAAGAGGTGGCGATAGAGCTCCAAACTACTATGAAGATGATGTTGAAAGTGCAAAAAAGAAAATGCTCGATGTAAATTTAAATCCTGCAATTATTGTCGACTGCTCACACGGAAATAGCAGAAAGAACTTTTCAAGACAAAAAAGAGTATTAAGAAATGTAATTGACCAAGTAATTTGGGGAGAAAAGGCTATTAGAGGCTTTATGCTTGAAAGTAATATTTTTGAAGGTAACCAGCCAATTTGTGGTGATAAATCATCATTAAAGTATGGTGTTTCTGTTACTGATGCTTGTATTGGTTGGGAAGAAACTGAAAGAATCTTAGTTCATAGTGCGCAGCTATTGAAGAAGGCAGAACGCTATGGTGGAGTAGTGGAGG
>NZ_JAXEGN010000176.1:0-2770 GCF_034103065.1 Bullifex sp.
TTCAAGGAAATTAATAAATTTAAAATTTGTGCTTGAAGAGATACATCTAAGGAGGATGTGCATTCATCGCAAATTAATACTCTAGGATCTAGTAGTAATGCTCTTGCAATAGCTATTCGCTGAAGTTGCCCACCAGAAAAATGAGAGGGCCTATACCCTAAGGTATTACTTGGATCCATTCCAACCCTAATTAGCATTTCACTTATCATTCTCTCAATTTCAGTTTTACTAATACCCTTATAGTTTATTTTTAAAGGCTCTGAAAGAATACTTTTAATTGTAAAATAAGGATTCATTGTTTCCTTTGGAGATTGGAAAATAAATTGAACTGAGCGTCTAAAGGTGTGTTTATCATCGCCACTTAATAATGAAATATCATTTCCATCATAATAAACTGAGCCAGAGGTAGGAGACTGTAAACCTCCTACTATTTCTCCCAAGGTAGTCTTACCAGATCCTGACTCTCCTACTATTCCAAGCACCTCTTTTTCATTTAATGAAAATGATACTCTTTCTAGAGCTCTAAACTTCTTTTGTTTAATTTTAAAATCTTTAGTAATTGCAGTAGCTTCAAGAATCATAGTTTTGCCTCCTATATTAAAGTACACTTTACGCTATGAGTAGGAGAAACAAATACTTGATCAACCACACTCTCACACTTTTTAGTAGCATGAGGACAACGAGAAAAGAATGGACATCCTGGACGTAGTCTATCTTCTTCACTGATATAACCTTTAATTTCTTGTAAAGGTTTACCCTTATCCATATCCATTGATGGAGAGAGAGCTAAAAGAGCTTTAGTGTATGGATGCATTGGGGTATTTAATATCTCATTCTTTTGTCCTAATTCAACAATTTGACCAGAATAGAATACCGCTATTTTATCAGCAATTTTACTAACAAAGAAAAGGTCATGACTGACTAGAACTAGAGAAATATTCCTTTTACTAAGTAGTGATAAATATAAATCAATAACTTGCTTTTGAACGACCTTATCAAGAGCAGTAGTTGGTTCATCAGAAAGTAATAAACAAGGATCCATCATTAAAGCTGTTGCTATATTTACTCTCTGCTTCATACCACCAGATAGTTGAGATGGATAAGATGATAATACTCTTTCAGGGTCTGTTATCCCTACACTTAAGAGTAATTGATAAGCTTTCTCATATGCTTCCTTCTTACTCTTCTTTCCATTATAAGTGATATACCCATCTGTCATTTGAGTTGAAATTCTTAAGAGAGGATGGAGGTAGTTAACTGTATTTTGAGCTACAAAGCCGATGTGCTGACCTAAGAAGCTCCTCTTTTTACTATTTTTTAAGCTATATATATCCTCTCCACAGAGATATACACTTCCTGATGCTCTTTTAACATCCTCAGGTAAAATAGCTAAGATAGATTTTAAAGTAATTGTTTTTCCTGATCCAGACTCACCAATGAAGGCTATGGTTTCATTTTCCTTTAAAGAAAGAGATACATCTTTTAATAAGACTCTTTTATCATCACAAACAGATAATTTATCAAGCACAAGGATATCATTCATAGGATATATCTCCTTGCAAATATGAATTTATTCCATCCCCAAGCATACAGAACCCTAAGACAGCAATTGAAAGAACAATTCCAGGGCAGAGAGCTTGATATGGCTTTGTAAGTACATATCCTTTAGCCTCTGAAAGCATCAAGCCAAGGCTTGCACCAGGCGGCTGTATTCCTAGTCCTAAAAATGATAGTGATGATTCAGTTAATATAGCTGTTCCGATTGAGGCTGATAGCTGAGTAATTAATCTTGTAAACATATCAGGAAGCATATGAAATACAACTAGTCTAACAGTGGAAGCTCCATAGCTTCTAGCAGCTTTTACATATCCCTTTTTCCTATTTTCCAAAATCATTGAATATGAAAGTCTTGCAAATACCGGAACCATAAAGAAGGATATTGCAATACTTGCATTAATTACACCCTTGCCTAACACAGCAGATAGCATCATTGCTGATAATATTCCAGGGAACGCCATTAATGCATCAACAAAACGCATTATTATTGTTTCTATAGCAATAGGTGATAATGCTGCAATTGCCCCTAATATCAAGCCAAATGTTGCACCAATTAAAACAGAAGAAACACTTACTAAAAGAGCAGAACGAGTGGATACCAAAATTCTAGAAAAGATATCTCTTCCAAAGTGGTCAGTACCAAGTAAATGTTCTCCATTTGGAGGAGCAAATCTATTTTTAATATCCATTTCATCAACTGAATATGGTAGATATATAAATGATAAAACAAAAAGTAGTACTATTATTGAAATTAGGAATAAACCTACATATAAAGAGTAATTTCGTTTTTTCACTTTGCTTCTCCTCCTGATAATCTTATTAGAGGATCAGCAAGGGCAACTGACATGTCTGTTAAGAAGTTCATTAGAACAACCATTAATGTAATAAAGAGTACAACGCCTTCTAAAAGAGCAATATCATGTTGTTCAACTGAAACTAATAATAGTCTTCCAATACCTGGAAGAGAAAATACTGTCTCAACAATTACGGTACCACCAAATAACTTTGCAGCCTGGTTTCCTATTAGTGTTATTGGAGCAATTATTGCACTTCGTGCTGCATAGTGTAGTAGCGCCCTACTTCGTTTTAGCCCCTTAACATCACAGCTAATCATATAATCATCAGCAAGTGACCTTACAAGGGAGGAGCGAAACATTCTTGTCATTAAAGCAAGCTCTCCAAAAGCAAGGATGAAGGATGCTAATGTAATACT
>NZ_JAXEGN010000177.1:0-3185 GCF_034103065.1 Bullifex sp.
CTATGATAGCCAGCCACTTTAACTATATTTATTGATTTTACCAGAACATTACATCCTTACCTGCAAGCTTCATTAAAGCCTCAAGATAGTAGTAATCTGCATAGACGAAGTTAACCTCTCTATCATTTAATCCATTAAATGAACCTGTACAACGTTGGATTATTCCATCGTGTTCTAAAGAAAAATCAGCTCTTTGATTTGTTAGTACTTCAATAAGCTTTTCAGCTGTTTCTTTATATCCTTTTCCTGGAACATATCGGTCAAGTTCGATAAGGCCACATGCAATTACTGCTGATGCAGTTGAGTCTTCAAATGAAAGGTTTTTATCTTGGTCAAAATCAACAGGGATGAGATATGACGCTGGAATTACAGAAATTACATGATCAGCAATTTTTACTGCTGTATCTAAAAATTCTTTTCTGCCTGTGTGGGTATAACTGTTAGTAAAGCCGTAAATACCCCAGCTTTGACCACGTGTCCAAGATGAACCATGTTTCATCCCCTGTCCACCATAGTCACAAACAAATCCACCTTTATCTGCATCAAACTCAACAATGTGTCTTACGGATCCATCTTCTCTGATAAAAGCGTTCATAACTGTTGTTGCATGACGCTCTGCGATAAGGGCAAAGCGAGGATCATTTGTAACCTTTGTTGCCCAGTAAAGAATTGAAATATTAAGCATGCTGTCGATGATAACCCAACCTTTGTTTGACTTTTCACCTTCGATAATATCATTCCATGCTCTAATAAATTCTCCCTGTGGATTATATCTTCCAGCTAAAAGCTGGGCTGCAAGGATGCCTCTACGTTTCGCTTCTTCATCTCCTGTCATTATATAGTCCGCTACTGCTGTAGGAAGCCACATAAAACCTACATCATGGTGCAGTCCTGTATAATATTCAGAGAGAAAACATGTATCAATTAGCTTTCTTGAACCCCTAGCTTCATCAAGATATTCTTTCTTACTACTTAGTGCATATAACTGGTTATATATTCCTCCCCAAAAACCGTTAGTCCACCAAGCGGGACCATTGTCAATAGTCCAGTTAATTGATAGGTCTGCTCTATTATCATATACTCCATTTTTTGATACAGCAGGGAGTGTTCCTTTATGCTTTTTTAAGGCATCTGCAAATTTATTCTCAACTTTTGAGAGTATATTTAGTACTTCCTTTTTATCCATATTTTCCTCCAGTATTAATTTTCAGTTACAAAGAACGAGTGAGCAATTGTTTGTTTTTTAGCTTTGTATCGGGTTTTTTAACATATTGTTGCGTTTGAAATTTCCTAATGTTTAAATAGAAAAACTAGGGAGGAAATATGGCTAAAGCAACAAATCCAATTTTAAGAGGTTTTAACCCTGATCCATCGATAATTAGGGTAGGTGATGATTACTATATTGCTACTTCAACTTTTGAATGGTGGCCAGGAGTAAAGATTTCTCACTCACGAGACCTGGTGAATTGGACTGATTATGGATACATATTAACAGATTCAAAAAAACTTGATTTAAGAGGCGTTGGGATTACCCAAGGAATATGGGCTCCATGTCTTACATATAATAATGGAATTTTCTACCTTTGCTATACAGTCATAAAAGCATATTACGTAAATATGTATGATACAGAGAACTTTATAGTAACCTCAGCTTCAATTGATGGACCTTGGTCTGATCCTGTGAAAATTGATGGGTTCGGTTTTGATCCATCTTTATTCCATGATGATGACGGAAGAAAATATTTAGTTTCTATGGTTACTGACCATAGGGTTCCAAAGAAATATCAAGGAAGACTACTTATTGAAGAGCTTGATAGTAAAACATTTCAGAGAATTGGGGATGCAAAGGAAATATATTCTTCCTCTGAAATATTTCTTGAAGGACCTCATATTTTAAAAAAAGATGGATGGTATTACCTCTTTGCAGCTGATACAGGAACAGGTGAAGGACATGGAGAAAGTGTATTAAGAAGTCGTAATGTATTTGGACCATATGAGATGCACCATCCTTCTTATATCAAACGTAGTCCAGGAGAGGCGTGGTCAATTCTTACCTCAATACAAAATCCTAATTACCCACTACAAAAGTCAGGTCATGGTTGTGTTGTAACTACCCCAGAAGGTGAATGGTATATGGTACATATCACTGCACGTCCTTCTGATAGATATAATCCGGAAGGCGAAGCTAGAGTTCTTAATCATCCACGTTTTCCTGGTGCAAGACGATATCCTCTTGGTCGTGAAACTTCAATTGTACATCTTATTTGGGATGATGATGGTTGGCCAAGGGTAGATGGGGGAGTTCTTCCTCCTATTGAGGTTCCAATAAATGTAGAGAAGAAGGAACAAGATGTTTATGTCGCTGATTTTTCTTCTCTTGATGCTTCTTGGCAGAGTCTTAGAGTTCCAATGACTGAGCATTATATGAAGTATATTTCTGATAAAAAAGTTCTTAGAATGTATGGCCGATCTGGAATTTCAAATTATTTTTCACAAACATTAATTGCTAGAAGAATTGAGGAGATGGACTTTAGTGCTGAGTTAACACTTTCTTTTGAACCAGAGTGTTTTAAGCAGATGTCTGGCCTAGCTGTTATGTATGATACCGATAACTATTTTTATCTTCATATTACTCATGATGAAGATATAGGGAAGTGTATTACTCTCTTAAAAGCGGAAAATAAAAAATATGAGTATCTTACTCCATATATTAAGATAGATTCTAATGAACCTATCACTTTGAAGGTGTGTTCTAATAACTTTTATTTTACCTTTTCATATAAGTTGGGAAATAGTGAATACGTTGAATTAGTGTCTAACCTAGATGGAAGTTTTTTAAGTGATGAGGCGTGTTTTGAAGGGTGGTTTACAGGTAGTATGATTGCAATCTGTACGCAGGATTTAACTGGTAGAGGTCTATATTCTGATATTTTTGCATTTAAATATGAGAATCTTAAAAATGCCTACATCCATCAAAAAAAGGCGCTATTGTGAAGTTAAAAAACCGATGTGAGAATTGAAGCATAGATAAAAAAGGAGAAAAAACATGAAAAAATTACTAACAATTGCGCTTGTTGCGCTCCTTAGTTTTTCTCTCTTCGCTCAGGGCGGTAGTGAGAGTGGAAGTGCTGTTAAGGCACAGGATAAAGGTACTGAAATCACATTAGTATTTGCAGATGGTGATG
>NZ_JAXEGN010000178.1:0-4736 GCF_034103065.1 Bullifex sp.
GATATTCAGGGTACAATCATGACAGATGACCTTGCAAATAAGGATCCAGATTCATTACATCCAGTTATCGCTGCAATGAATTATATGGGCTATGATGCTATGACACTTGGTAACCATGAATTCAACTGGGGTATTACTTCAATGAAGAAAATCCTTTCTAAAGCAGATTTCCCTGTTCTTGCTGCAAATGTAAAGAATGCAAAGGGTAAGTATGTTACTGGTGCTGGTACAACAATCATTAATCGTGATGGTGTAAAGGTTGCAGTAATTGGTGTTGTTACTCCAGATGTTCCAATTTGGGATGGCGGTAAGGAAGGTATTGAAGACTATATCTTCGAAAGCGCAGCTTATGCAGTAAAAGATGAAATTGCAAAGCTTGATAAAGATGTAGATATCATTATTGTATCTGCTCATATGGGTACATATGCTGAGTTTGATGAAGATAATGGTTCAGACTCTGGCCTCAAGATTTTGGAGGTAAACCCAGAGGTAGATGTATTACAGCTTGCTCATAACCACAGTATTGTTAAGGAAAGCTATAATGATGTTCCTGTTGTTGCAACAAGAAATGGTGGTAGAGATATTGCTAAGGTAGTTCTTACTCTCGATGATGATAACAATATTATTTCTTCAACATATGATGTAATTGATATGAAGGATACTGCTCCAAGTGAAGAAATTAGATCTATTCCTGTTGTAAAAGAGCTTCATGAAAAGGCAGTTAATTATGTATCAGGTGTTGGTGAAGATGGAGAAAAAGGACCAGCATTAGGTGTTACTACTGCTAAGTTTCAGCCTGAAAATGAGATTAAGGGACTTCCTGAAGGTAAGCTTAGAGATACAGCTGTAATGGATTTAATTAACATGATTCAGCTTGAAGAATCAGGCGCTGATGTATCAGCTGCAGCACTCTTCAAAGATACATCTGATTTACCTGAAGGTGATATCAACTATGGAAATATTTTTGATATCTATAAGTTTGATAACACCTTATATAGAGTAGCTATGACAGGTAAAGAACTTAAGGGTTATATGGAATGGGCAGCTGCTTGCTACAATCAATGGACTGAAGGTGATATCAACATTTCATTTGATCCAGATCATCCAGGATATCTATATGATATGTTTGCTGGTGTAGACTATGAAATTGACCTTTCACAGCCAGCTGGTTCAAGAATTAAGAATGTAATGTTTAATGGTAAGCCTCTTGAAGATGATCAGATTGTAAAGGTTGCAGTTAATAACTATAGATATTCATCTGCAATTAAGGGTCAAGGTCTTGCAGCTGGTAAGAAGGAATGGGAGTCTTCATCATCTATTAGAGATATGATTGTTGCTTACTTCGCAGCTAATTCTCCTGTAACTCCAAGTGTTGATAACAACTGGAAGATTGTAGGTGTTGATCTTAATCTTGATGATCCAAGAAGAGCTGAGCTTGTTGAATTAATTAATTCAGGTAAACTTGAAACTCCATATGCTAAGAGCTATAACCTCAAGGATTATGATGAGTTAATTAAAAAAGCTGGTAATTAATACCTAACTAGAAAAGATAGGGGCACATGTGATTTGTGCCCCTTCAGTTTTTCTAAAGTAAAAAAATTAAATATCGATTCCTAAGAATTGCTTAACTAGGATACCGATAATAAATGAGATTGCTGCAACTGATAAACTAATTCCAGCCATTTCAAAGAATCTTTTCTTAAATGATAACTCTTTTGCAACTGAAACGTAGTAGCTAAAGCCTGCTATTATCAAGACAACAGTTAAAAGCATAATTGCTAGAGAAACCATAAACATTGATGATGGCAAAAGAAGGTATGGGAGTATCATGAGGGTAACGGTAATTACATATGCAATACCTGTGTAGAGTGCACTCTTAAATGGCTTTTCTTCTCCATCGCTCTTTGCTGATAGGTATTCACTTGAACCCATAGAAAGAGTTGCACTAATTCCTGTTATAAGTCCTGATAAAGCAATAAGCTTGTTGTTTTGAAGGGCAAAGGTGAGACCTGCAAGTGTACCTGACAATTCTACAAGTGCATCAGAAAGTCCAAGAACCATAGAGCCAACATACTTTAGTCTTTCTTCATCAAGAATATTTAGTAGTTCTCTTTCATGTCTATCTTCATCTTCACTAATTTTCTTGGCTTCAGGGATTTCTTTTGAAATTTCATCATAAACCTTGGTTGCACCCTTTTCACCACTTTCCATCTTTTTAAGTGCGAATGTATAACCCAAGATTCGAGCAATTAAAGTCCATTTTCTAACTTGTCCCATGCGAGGCTTTACATCTTCATTTGTATAAGATTTCCAAACTTCAGCGTGACGACGCTCATCTTTTGCAATATTTAAAAGAGTTTCTTTATCCTTCTTATCTTTTACAAAGCGAGCTATGCGTTCATATACTAAAGCTTCAGTAAGTTCGTTTATCTGAAAACCTAACACTATTTCTTTTGTTTTTTTACTTAATTGTTTTTCCATAGAAATGCTTATACCACCAAAACTAATAAATTTAAAGATAGGATTTATATGTGTAATTGCTAAATTAATAAATTATTTTTAATTTGTTTTGTTTTATAAAAATATTAATCATAAAAATCTTTATATTGTATGTTTACCATTTATTTGGGTTCATATTTTTAACAACTTTTTTCTTATTATTAATATATGACAATAAAGGAGAAGACCATGGCAAAGGAAAAAGATCGTGCAGCAAAGAAATTTTTTTCTGATCCTAAGATTTTTTCAGAGTTTGTCAATTTATCTCTATTTAATGGAGAAAATAGGATAAAAGCTGAAAACTTAAGAGAAATAGATCCTGTTAAGTCTACTGTGTTTACTAAGAATAAATCTTTAGAGGTTTTAGTAGATAATCTTTTTGATTCAACAATTAAAGAGAATAATGATAATGTATATGCAATCTTTGGGCTTGAATCACAAGCATATAGTGATAAGCATATGGTAATTAGAGCTGGTATTGCGTCACTATTAATCTATGATAATCAAATAGTTTCTTCTAAGAAAGAGAAGTTAAAGCCTGTATATATCATAGTATTTAATATGCTAGATAGAAAATGGAGCGAGGTAACAGATTTAAGAGAACTATTATCTCAAGATACAATAAAGGTCTTTGGGTATCCTTTAGTAAATTCGGGTTATCATGTTTTAGATCCACACAAATTAAAGGATGATAATCTTGAGAAAATTAATAAGCCCTTGAAGCTTGTATTAAATATCATTAAAAATCAAGGAGATAAAGACGCTCTTTTAAGCTATATTAATAGTGAAGAGGCCTTTAAGAACCTTGATGATAAAACAGCAAAATTATTGGAAACAATAATGAAAGTAGATATTCCATTCGACGGAGGATATAACATGTGTAAAGCAATTGAAGATATAAAAAGTGAAGTTAAGCTTGAAGGAAAAAATGAAGCTTATTATGAGTTAACTAAAGATGGAGTAATTACAAAAGAAACTGCTGCTAAAAAGCTAAATATTTCAGTTGAGAAATATGAAAAGGATATGAATGCTTATTTTGTTAAGTAATTATTTTCCCCTTATTTGAAAATCGGTGACTTCTGGATTTACCACGACACTATATGTCCTGGTAACTGTGTGACAATGAAAGCACAGGAGCAGGACATATGGACAAGACAGCGGCAATTGAGAGTTTCCTCGGGGAATACGGACTTACGGAACTTCAGATATCAACCATACTGAAACTCTTTGAATCTTATCTGGCAGACAACAGCATTGCAAAAAAGGACGGTGTTTTTGAAGTCTGTCCCAAGTGCGGCAAGGTTCATCCCATGATCGTGAAAGGCGGAAAGGCCGGAAGCGGGAAACAGATGTACAGATGCACGCACTGCGGCAGAAGGTTCACTGAAGATCATGGTACCATCATGCATTACTCCCATCAGGGAGATGATGCATGGAAAGTGCTCATGATGGATACCATCAACGGAGTATCGCTGAAGAAGACTTCGGAAATACTCAGCCTCAATATTGAAACAGTATTCAGCATGAGGCACCGTTTCCTTTGTTCCCTTGAGAAACATGCTGATAACATGAAGGTAAGCGGAAACGTCCAGCTTGATGAAACCTTTGTCTCAGGATCACATAAATCCAGACATATTGAAGGAAAGGCACTCAAAGATGACGGGAAGACACTCAAAACACGTGGAGTCTCCAAAGAGAAGGTGTGTCTTGCTACCATGGTCGATGACAATGGAAGTGCCTTTGCAAGATCATACAATGCAGGACAGCTTACATCAAAGGAAGCCCTTAATCTTGCCTCCCATATTGCAGGTTCCTGCAGCATGACAACCGATGGCACATCCGTTTATGATCAGCTGGCATCAGCAACCGGTTCGTTTCACCGGAAGACTGAAGACAGGAAGGATTCAAAGGCAGAAGTCAATCTTAACAGGATCAACAGCTTTCATTCCGTGATAAAGAGCTATTACAGACATTACAGGGGAGTAGCCAGCAAGTACATCAACAGGTATGCATCTATGTTTGCCTATGCCTGGAATGTGAACAAAGTTGTGAAGGAAGGTGAAAGGTATGAGCATGCTCTCAGCACTGTCAGGAAGGATGGCATCTCACTCACCGGAGATGAAATCAGGGACTACAGGTTATACGCTCCGGCCGACCTGATCTACAGGACTGCCTAGGTCACTGATTTCCGAATATGGAGAAAAAAATCAGGCGTTTCCGAGTATCCTGGCAACCCC
>NZ_JAXEGN010000179.1:0-4391 GCF_034103065.1 Bullifex sp.
GTAGTAAGAGATGTTATCGCTAATCCGCATTTAGTCGAGAGTGATCTGATTGAGATACCATCCTCCTGCCACAGCACATAAAGAATACGTCCCTGGGGTCCATTGAACGCATCAATATTCTTTTCGCTGAGAATCTTCTCGAAAATCCGGTCTCCAAGCTGTTTTATTTTGGTAACAAGAAATCCTCCATTCATTTCCATACAAAAGCTCCTATATAGTAGTTTATCAAGAACATACTATATAGGAGCTTTATTATCAAGAGTTTATATGTCATAATAGGTAAATTCCTTTTTTTTCAATTCTCCAAACTGGAATTTGGAGGTGAGTTTTAATGCAGGACATAATTGCAAAGTTGATAGCAAAGGATGATAAATATGCTTGTGCCATTGCTGATAAAATCATTTCAGAAAGTCAGGATACTGACGAATGGTACGAATACTTTGATGAGTTTGCTTCGCTACTTAACCATCCAAAGTCATTGGTAAGAAACCGTGTTTTGTATATTCTCGCTACCAACGCACAATGGGATAATGAGAATCGTTTTGATGCGATAATATCAGAATATATTGCACACGTTACAGATGATAAGCCGATTACAGCAAGACAATGTATTAAAGCTCTTGCACAGATTGGAGTGGCAAAGCCACAATACATTCCGAGAATATTATTATGTTTGCATGAGGCAGATTTATCGAAATATAAAGATAGTATGCGTCCACTGATTGAAAAGGATATGGCAGAAAAAGAAAGAATACTGACAGCAACAGATTTATTATCAAAGCAAGCTTTCAGTTTGACAGAGCGATAAATTCCGATTTGTCTCTCTTTGATTTAATCACGTAGTTCGTTTTACAGTTTATTCTATATATTCCGGCTGTCAAAGAATTCCACACAACGACAAAGGCAGGACCGAAGCCCTGCCTGAATAAAAATGCTTGCTCTTTACCTTTGGATATCCTGGTCATTTACTATCTTAATGGGGTGTTCACCTTTTAACGTTTACTTTTATACCCGTGCTAATTTGAAACTCTATCGTGTGCTGAGGTGTTCACAATTTAACGATTACTCGGTGGAAATCTGTGGATATGTTCCCACAGAATCTATCTGGAGCAAAATAAAAGAAGGCTTTTCCAGTTTTGTCGTACTATTTAACGTTTAACCTTGAAAAAGCCTTATATTATAAGGGTTTATTTATTCAGGTGTGCTCACCCTTGACATCAATACTACCATCTCGACGTGCATTGAAACTTTACTTTGCATTAACATTTGCAGACAATTTGGTGTTTATATAAATTTTTGCACCCCTAGCAAAATATAGCGTTTTGTTTTTACACACTAATAGTAATATGTCAGTTTCGTATCTTGTTGTATTTGCAAACAAAACTATATTTCTACTAATATCTTCCACTTACCATTTCGCTTGCCGTTTTCACGAAATATCAAACCTTTTTCTTGCATCTCAACGGTTCTCGTTTTTACTGTTCTCTCCGACTTACCAATAGCACTTGCTAATTCTCTTTGAGTAATTGCCGGATTCTTTTTTATTTCCTGAATAATAGCCAATTCCTCAAAAGTGCAATTTTTGCACTTTGAATCATTGCTAGTTGCACTTTGAATTACACTTTGTTTATCAAAGTCTATATGCATGTATCTATTCTTTAATTCATGCCCAACATTCATCAACAAATTTTCAAAAAACATCTCCAAAAATTTTGTAGTTGCATGAATACCATTTTGCAAATCATTATAATTTGCTCGGACCAAAGCATTTCTAAAATACCATGAGTTCTCTGCAAATGTCTCGTTATTCACATTAAACCCAAAAGTCTTTAAATATTTAATAATAAATACTGCAGTAGATCTGGTGTTACCCTCTCCAAAAGGATGAATCTGCCAAATTCCCGATGTGAATTTAGCAATATGATGTACTGATTCCTCTATTGATAATCCATTGTAGGAAAACTCCTTTTCCTGAGAAAAGTCATAATCAAGAGTAGCACGAATACTATCATATGATGCATACATTACCGTGCTACCTTTCAGTATCCATTCTTTTTTTGTAATATTATAATCACGAATCTTGCCTGCATTATCAAACACACCTTCAAACAACTTTCGATGAATGTTCTGCCACTCTACCGGTGAAAACTGAAATGCCTTCTCTCCAAGTAATTTTGTAATTCTCACAGAAACAATATCCGCTTCCCTTGTATCAGCTTCAATTTCATTTCTATCTTTTCGTTCTTCATAGTAGCTATGAATACGTTCATCTGCTTCCGTTATGCTAATCTTGCCCTCAATATGATTTTTAGCAGTTTCAATTAAGTACGCAGAAGTCTTTAGTCCATCCACATCCTGAAGACCAATTGCTGTTCTCCAGGCATTACTTTTATCGATTTTCTCTGGCTCGCCTTCGCAAATATATTCATTAAGTTCTAATTCCCAGTATTTATTCAAGAATATCACCTAGTCCTTTCATCCGTTACAATATGCTCAATTCCAACATGCTCTCGGCATAAATAATCTTTCATGAAAGAAGGAAATGCTTTGTAATTGTCCAATTCATTAATTGGTATCCAAAACATATTTTCTTTAACACCAAATGTTGTACTATTGCTATGCAGTTCCTGCGTACCTCTTGGTTTCATTAAATAATATAAACATACTTCATGACAATCCAGTCCGGCCAATGTTCCTTTATTCTCATCGAAAAAATTTTCATGAATTACAGCCAAACGATCGACATCATACGCAACCCCTGTTTCTTCAAAAACTTCCCTTTTTACTGCATCCTCAGCAGTTTCTCCCATATGGACACCACCGCCGATAGAGTAATAATAGTCTTCTAGTTCATTCCCTGCAAACAAAACACAGCCATCCTCTACAATAATAGCTGCTGCTCTATATCGAAACCATTTATTTTCTTTTGAAAAACCACAATCATATTCCTTCATCATTTTTACCCTTTTTCCAAATTATATTGGGGGTGACACTATTCGCGAACACCAAATTACTACCAATACTATTCCAGCGCACAACTGATGTTTCAACAAATTTTTGCACCCATATTTAATTACTAAGTTCTATATACATTTTTCCCTTCTAAAAACACAGGTACATATTTATCAAAATACCCCCGCTAATCCGCATAAAATCAAAGTTTCTTCGAAATTAAGCAAACCGTCTCCACATGATCATTTCTAGGGAACATATCAATTGGCTGAGTTCCATATACTTCATATGGGCCGAACTTTAGAAGATATTTAATATCTCTATTTTGAGTATGAGGATTACATGAAATATAAACAATATTTCTTGGATTAAGCTTTATCAGAGAAGATAAAAATCTTTCATCAGAGCCCGCTCTTGGAGGATCCAAGAATACAACATCAAAGCTTTCCTTTCTTTTTGCCGCTTCCTTACAATAAACAGATGCATCAGCATTAATGAAAGAAATGTTTGTCATATTATTGATTTGTGCATTCTTTTTTGCATCTTCAACTGCACTTCTATTTAATTCTACACAAACTACTTCTTTTGCATTTTGAGCTGCAACTAATCCTATTGTACCAGTTCCAGAATAAGCATCTAATACTCTTTCATTTCCAGTTAAACGAGCCATTCTTATAGCTATTTTATATAATACCTCTGTTTGTTTAGAGTTTATTTGATAAAAAGAACTAGAAGATAATTTGATATCAAGTCCACAAAGCTTATCATTGATATAACCATCACCATATAAGACCTTTATTGGAGACTCTTGATCAATAACCATTGAGTCCTCTCGATTGTTTACTTGATATGTAATTGTTTTTATTTCAGGGTGCATCTGCTTAAGTGCATTAACAAATTCCTTTGAAGATGGAAAATCATTATTACCAAAGATAAGAAAAACTAATACTTCACCTGTATTATGTCCCCTTCTCAGAAATACGTATCTTATACTGCCTGTTTTCAAGTCTTCATCATAAGGCTTTATTTTATAAGTATTTAATAATCTTCTTATTGATCTTAAAATACTTGATGCACCCTCAAACTCAAGCATGCAATCCTTTACAGGTACAATTCTATGTGAGTGTTTTTGATATAAACCAGTACAGATTTCACCTTTTCTATTATATCCAACAACTGCTTGAACCTTATCACGGTAGCGTGTGACTTCTGACCCAATGATTGTAGCAACAGGACCAAAACCCTTTAAATTTCTACAAGCAATACGAGTCTTTTCTTTAAGCTCATCTTCATAAGAACCAACGTAATCACAACTACCACAATATGCAGAAAGTGGACAAACAGATTTATCTTTCATCTAATACATCCTTTATCAGCGGATTCGAAGAATTTAAGTCTACAAAGCAACCACCTTGAGTTAATCTTCTTAAGGCTTCATT
>NZ_JAXEGN010000180.1:0-3284 GCF_034103065.1 Bullifex sp.
AGACCTATTTGTAAAGGATGTAGAGAACATTGTAATTCTGAAGATTGTCCATCTTATAAAAAAGAGATTTGTTCTAACTTAGAAAAGCCACCATACGTATGTACAGGATGTTCTTCATACAACACTTGTAAGTTACCTAAAATAATTTACAAAGCAGATGTTGCAGATAGAGTATATCGTAATCAACTTAAGGAATTAAGGAATGGTGTTACTATATCTGAAGAGGAAGCTTCAAAACTTGCAGCAATCTTTAAAGAAGGAACAAAAAAAGGACAAAGCATACACCACATAGTAATCGCTAATGGAGGAGAAGATACAATAGGTTATTCTGAAAAGACTATCTACAATTATATAGCTCTTGGTGTTATTCCTGGTGTAATAAACTTAGATTTACCAAGGAAAGTAAGATATAGGAAGAGAAAAAAGAATTCCAATCAATATATAAAAGTGGATAAATCTTGCAGAGTTGGAAGAACCTATGATGATTATTTAGCTTTTATGAAAGAAGGTAATAATATCTATCTTCCAGTAGTAGAGATGGATTCGGTTGAAGGTAAAAAAGGTATAGGAGAAAAAGTCTGCCTTACACTTTTGTTTACTTCTTGTTCTATGATGTTTGGGTTTCTAAGAGATTCGAATTCTTCATCTTCAGTCATTGCTATTTTTAATAATTTAAAAATAACTCTTGGAGAAGACTTATTTGCTAAATTATTCCCGGTGATACTCACAGATAGAGGTTCTGAGTTTTCTGATCCCAAAGCTATTGAAATGAGTTTAGATGGGAAAAGACAATTGACTCATGTATTTTATTGTGACCCTATGAATAGCAACCAAAAGCCTGAAGTTGAAAGATGTCATGCAGATTTTAGAAGAATCGTCCCAAAAGGAACTAGCCTAAATAGTTTCTCTCAGGACGATATTCAAAAAGCTTTCGGTCATGTAGCTGCAATACCCCGCCAGCAATACTTTGACAAAACAGCTTCTCAGTTATTTATTACAATTTACGGTGAAGATACTTTCAATAAATTAGGTGGCGTTTTAGTTTCTCCTAAAGATGCTAATTTAACACCTAAATTACTTGCTAAGTAATTAATCTACAACCGCAGGAACCTCAAGAAAAAAACACTAATTACAGACGGTTGCATTTAATTTACCAAAAATTTTAAATTCTTCACGCCTGCGCTTCGTTATGCTCTTTCCTTTTGAAGTTTTATAAAATCAGCTTTATTATACAACTAATTTGCTTATTTTTTTATAAGAAATTGCTTTAGTTATTTGATTTATAGTTGCATTTACTTTTTCCTATTGCATTTTCCCTTACAAAGTTGCATTTAACTTTTCATTCGACGAAATTTTCTAAAATTTTACTTTGCAGATTAGAAAATCCATGTGATAATAACTAATGAGGAATTTTGAAGAGTATGATTAATTAGCAGCTCTTCATTTGTATCCCGTTGGTTCGGGATCAAGGAGGTTGCCACTAGAGAATGAGTATCTAGTGGTTTTTTTATACCCAAATGATGCTATTATTATGGTAATATTAGAAAAAATATTAAGGATGGAATTATGAGAATCGGACTTGTTATGGAAAATAGTCAGGGGGATAAGAATCCTCTTGTTTATGAATGCTTAAAGGAAGTTGCAGAAAAATATGGTCATGAGGTAGTTAACTATGGAATGTATTCATCTAAGGATGAATGTCAGATCACATATGTTAAGGCAGGTTTACTTTCATCTGTTCTTCTAAATTCTAAGGCAGTTGATTTCATTGTTACAGGATGTGGTACTGGTGAAGGCGCAATGCTTGCACTCAATTCATTCCCTGCAACTTTATGTGGCCATGTAGTAGACCCTGAGGATGCTTACCTTTTTATGCAGATCAATGATGGTAATGCTATCGCAATTCCATATGCAAAGGGTATGGGCTGGGGAGCAGAGCTTAGATTAAAGAATATCTTCGAGCAATTATTTGTAGCTCCAGGTGGTGGCGGCTATCCTAAGGATAGAGTTGTTCCTGAGCAGAGAAATAAGAAGATTCTTGACCAAGTTAAGACTGTTACACATACAGATATTAAATATATCGTAAAGAATCTAGACCAAGACTTTGTTAAGGAGACCTTCTCAGGAGAGCACTTTAAGGAGTACTTCTCAAGAGATGCTCAAGAGGGCGAGCTAAAGGATTTAGTTCTTTCTCTTTGCTAATGAATATAGCCCAGGTATTTAAGCCTGGGTTTTTCTTTTGCCCCTTGTCGATATTAATTGTTGATATTATCTTATTGCGATGTATCCACAATTGTTTGAGGTGAAGAAATGTCAAAAAAACAATTTAAAACTGAGGTGAGTGACCTTTTAAATCTTATTATTCACTCACTCTATTCTAACAAAGAAATCTTTTTAAGGGAGCTTATTAGCAATTCATCAGATGCAATTGATAAGCTTAAGTATCTTTCTCTAGTCGATGGTCCACTTAAGGGCTTTAGCTTTGATCCTTGTATCAATATCACATTTGATAGTAACGCAAAGACACTTACTATTAGTGATAATGGTATCGGTATGGATGAAAAGGATTTAAATGATAACCTTGGTACCATTGCATCATCTGGCACAAAGAAATTCCTTGCAACTCTAACTGAGGAAGCTAAGAAGGATTCAAATTTAATTGGTCAATTTGGTGTTGGCTTCTATTCTGCATTTATGGTTGCTTCTTCTGTTGAGGTTATCAGTAAGAAGGCTGGTAGCAATGAAGCCTTTAGATGGTATAGCGAGGGTAAGAGCTCTTATTCTATCGATCCTGCTGAAAGAGCAGAGCAGGGCTCTACTATTATCCTACACCTTAATGAAGAGGGCGAAGAATATGCAAATCGCTATCGTCTAGATAGCTTAATAAAGAAGTACTCTGACCACGTTGCTTACCCAATCTACCTTGAGTATGACCAGGAGAGCTATACAGAGGAAAAGGATAGTGAGGGAAACCCAATAAAGAAGAGTGAGCATAAGAGAGAGCAGGTAAATAGTGCTTCTGCTCTTTGGACTAGAAATAAGTCCTCTATTAAGGATGAGGAGTATAAGGAGTTCTATAAGAACAACTACTTCGACCAGGAGGATCCTTTATTCTATTTACATACTCATGCAGAGGGTGCTACCGAGTATACAACTCTTTTCTATATCCCAGCTAAGGCTCCATTTGATATGAACTATGCTGATTACAGAAGTGGTGTAAAGCTCTATGTTAAGCGCGTTTATATTACAGATGATGATAAGCAGCTACTCCCAACATATCTAAG
>NZ_JAXEGN010000181.1:0-2071 GCF_034103065.1 Bullifex sp.
GTGGATGAGCTTAAACAAGCTAAGTTTTTTAGATGATTTAGTTAAATTAGCATTTAGAGATTTTAAATCAAATTTTATGCAGATAAGAAAAGGCTGCTATAACTTAATTTAAAGAACCACATAGGATGATTGGTAAATGTAAATATGTATACAGTACCCTCTTTAAAAACTAAAAATAAAGAGGAAAACAATGACTGAAGCAGAAAGAAATAGCATAGCCTTGTTTCGGTACGGTATTTTAGCTCCATTTATTCAACGGCAAGTTGCAATAGCCAACAAATGGAGTTATTTCAACAAAATTGCAGAAAAGCAATATGAATATATTGATGGAACGATGAAAACAATATCTCCGTCAACATTATGTAGATGGTATGATGCATATCAAAAAGATGGCTTTGATGCATTAAAGCCTGAGCGTAGATCTGATTTAGGCATCCAGAGGAAAATAGATAAAGAACTTGAATCTTTGATTGCTTATTATATTAATGAATATCCACGATTACCAGCAACTCAAATTTATGAAACTCTAGTAAATAAAGGTGATATTAATTCTAAAAGTATTTCTTTATCCACTATTACAAGGTATGTAACAAAACAAAAGCAAGCGAAAGGTATTAATAAGGTTACTACTGAGTATAAAAGATATGAGAAGGAACATATAAATGAAGTATGGTATGGAGATACAACTTATGGCCCTTATCTTACAGTAAATGGAAATAAAACAAGAGTATATATAATAGCATTAATAGATGATGCCTCTAGAAAGGTAGTTGCATGTGAAGCTTTCTTTGAAGACAACTATATTAACCTACTTAAAGTAATAAGAAGTGGTATTAGAACCTGTGGAAAACCAAAGATGTTTAGCTTTGATAATGGCGCAAATTATCGTTCAGGACAAATGACTTTGCTTGGAGCTAGGATTGGTGTAGGTATTAACTTTTGCCCTCCCTTTACTCCAACCTCAAAGTCGAAAATAGAAAGATTTTTTAGAACACTCAAAGACCAATATCTTTGTCGTATAAAACCTAATGATTACAGAGATTTAGAAACTTTTAATAAAGATCTAAAGGAATATATTCAAGAATATAATACTCGTCCTCATTCTTCATTAGAAAACAATATGTCCCCTAATGATAGATTTTATAAGGAAAGCAAATTAATTATTGAAATGAGTGAAGAACAAATTGAGAAGTCTTTCTTACTTGAGATTGAGAGAAAGGTTTCTGCTGACGGTGTAATTAATATTGATTGCAAAGAATATGAAGTAGATTATCGTTATCAAAACCAAAGAATAACAATTAGATATTCACCTGATTTATCTAAGGTTTATGTCGTCGATAAATTTGATAACACTCTTAAAGAAATTAAGCTATTAGATAAAAAAGCAAATAGCAGCATTAAACGTATAAAGGTTAAATTAGCGGAGGATTAATATTTTATGAATTATGTATCTAGATATGGCTTAGAGTTTAACCCGTTTATTAAGAACTCTAAAGAAATACTATATGAAAACAACAACTATAAAGAAGTTAAAGCAAGACTTGATTATCTTTTACAAACAAAAGGTATTGGTTTAATTACAGGAGACCCTGGTTGTGGTAAAACCACCATTGTTCGTAATTATACAAATAACCTAAACCAGAATGCATACAAGATTATTTATCTTCCTTTGTCTACATTAACTGTATTAGAAGCTTATAAACAGCTCGCTATTGCTTTTAATATTGAACCTTTTCATAGAAAGTATGAGAACTTTGCTGCTATTCAAGATGCTATTAGAAGATTAAATATTGAGAAAAAGATTATTCCTATTATTATCTTTGATGAAGCTAATTATTTATCTAGTAGTTTTCTAAATGATATAAAGATTTTATTTAACTTTGAAATGGATTCTAGAGATTTAGCAGTTGTACTTCTTGTAGGACAGAGTGTACTTAATAATGCTCTTAATATGAAGAGTAATGAAGCTCTCAGACAAAGGATTATTACTTCTTACAATATTGGAACAATGTCTATTGAAGAAAGCTGTATTTATATTAAAACAAAGCTAAGTAACGCTGGATCTTCTTCT
>NZ_JAXEGN010000182.1:0-2553 GCF_034103065.1 Bullifex sp.
TAATACACTTGGAGTTTTATATATTTGTGAAAATGGAAATAGTGTTAATAATCTAGAGGATTTAAAGGGAAAAACTATTTATTCATCTGGTAAAGGATCAACACCTGAGTATGCTTTAAACTTTATCCTTGAGCAAAATGGTCTTGAGAATCTTCCAATTGAGTGGAAGAGTGAACATACAGAGTGTGTTGCTGCTCTTTTAAAGGATCCTAACGCAGTAGCTCTCCTTCCTCAGCCATTTGCTACTACTGCTATGGTTCAAAACCCTTCAATTAGAATCGCTCTTGATTTAAATAAAGAATGGGATAAGGTTTCTCCTGAAAGTGCGCTATTAACTGGTGTTGTAGTTGCTAGAACAGAGTTTATTAATGAAAATAAAAAAGCAGTAGATAACTTCTTAGAGAGCTACAAAATGAGTACAGAGTTTGTTAATACAAATATTAATGATGGCGCAAGACTAATTGGAGAAATTGGAATTATACCTGAGAAGGTTGCTCAAAAAGCACTTCCATATTGTAATATTGTTTGTATTACTGGCGACGAAATGAAAGCTATATTACCTGGATATTTAAAAGTACTCTTTGATGCAAATCCTAAGAGTGTTGGAGGAGTTCTTCCTAGTGAAGAGTTCTACTACTGATAAAGTTAAGTACACGTTAAGTGTATTTTTATACTTAATTATTTGGCAAATAGTTGCTATGTGGATAGGTGAGGAGATTCTTCTTGTCTCACCTATCAAGGTTATTTTAAGGTTAAAAGAATTATTTTTTGAAAGGGAATATTGGGAAAATATAATATTTACCTGTATAAGAATTTTATCAGGATTTTTCCTTGCACTATTAGTATCAATTATTACAAGTATATTATCATACCTTTTTAATAGCTTTAGAATAATGATGAAGCCAATTGTATCTGCTATTAAAGCAACTCCTGTTGCTTCTATTGTAATTGTTGTGCTTATTTGGGTTTCAAGCAAGAATTTATCAATAGTTATTTCCTTTATGATGGCTTTTCCAATTCTCTATTCTGCACTCTTAGCAGGTTTTGATAATGTCGATAATTCCTTAATTGAAATGGCTGAAGTTTTTTCTTTTTCGCAATTTAAACGTCTAAAATATATCTATCTTCCTTCTGTACTTCCAACCTTCATTACTAGCCTTACTACTGCAATTGGGCTTGCATGGAAAAGTGGCGTAGCTGCAGAGGTAATAGGCCTTCCTGATGGAAGCTTAGGTGAAAGATTATATGAAGCAAAAACATTTTTGCTTACTGCAGACATTTTTGCAGTTACCTTAACTGTAATCGTAATTTCTATAGTAATTGAAAAGGTAATTTCAAAAGCTATCAAAGCATTTGCAATAAGGGGCCATTTAATATGATTTTCACTAAACATTTTGGCACCAAAGTAGTGCTTGATAGAAAAAATATAGAAATTAAACGAGGTAAAAAGTATCTTCTGTGGGGAAAATCAGGGATCGGTAAGACAACGTTAATACGTATTTTAGCTGGCTTGGAAAGTAATGAAGAGGATTCTATTATTGATGTAGGACGCGTTAGCGTGGTCTTTCAAGAGGATAGATTACTAAATTCTTTTACAGCTGAAGAAAATTTACTAACCGTTTGTAGTGATAAAAATAAGGTTAGAGAGTATTTAAAGGCCTTTGATATCCCAAGAGGGCAAAGAGTAAGAGAATTTTCTGGTGGAATGAAAAGAAGAGTTGCTATACTAAGAGCACTTCTTTATGAGCACGATACTCTTTTAATGGATGAGCCCTTTACTGGACTTGATGATGAAACATATAAAAGCGTAATTAGCTTTATTAATGAAAGAGAAAAAGGGAAAACAATTATTATTGTTAGCCACGAAGAAAGAGTTAATAAGGATTTATTAATCGACGAAGTAATAGAGTTTTAGGAGGGCAAGCTGCCCTCCAAATATAATTAACAATAATATTCCATTGGGGATGCAAGATAGCTAATCTCATCTAGCTGGTCAGCAGTTACAAATTAACCGCCGGGAAAGCCCATGTGCCTTGGCCGTGAGATGAAAGGCGGTAATGCGTAATGCCATAAAATGTGCTATAATGATGTCATGCGGACACTGACAGTAAAACTGTACAACAGCGATGACTTCGGATACCTTAGTGATATGATAAATATCGCCGGGATCATATACAACACGGCACTGACAATCATACAGGACCACTATACCGAAACAGGGAAGCTTTTGGATAAATACGAACTCCAGAAACAGCTCCGTGGTCTTCGCAACGTGGATGAAAACCACCACTGGCGATATGTGGGAAGTCAGGCGGTACAGGAGATAACGGACAGGATATACAGGGCGTACCGGTTGTTTTTCACTAACAGGGAGAAGGGAGTCAAATGTTCGCCACCCCGTCGTCGCAAGGTCAAAAAGTACAAAAGCGTCACCTACAAACAGGCGGGATACAGATTCCTTACTGGCGGACGTATCAGCATAAACGGACACATCTACAGATACTGGGACTCCTATGACGGACTCCTGGAACGGATCAAAATCAAGACCGTAAC
>NZ_JAXEGN010000183.1:0-5188 GCF_034103065.1 Bullifex sp.
AATACTTTAGAGGTGTATTTGTTGCATCAGGTGTTTGGCAGAATGCAGGTTGGAATGCAATTATTTATATTTCTGCATTAGCAGGTATTAGTCCTGATTTGTATGAAGCAGCTGAAATAGATGGTGCAAATAAGTGGCAGAGGATTTGGCATATCGATCTTCCAGGTATTTTGCCAACAATGGTCATGATGTTTATCATGGAAATTGGAAAGGTTATGAACCTTGGTTTCCAAAAAGCATATTTGATGCAAAATGCTCAGAACTTAGCTACAAGTGAAATAATTTCGACATACATATATAAAGTTGGTCTTATTAACGCTCAGTATAGTTATTCTGCTGCAATTAACCTATTTAACAACGTGATTAATATCATCCTCTTGATTTCGTGTAACTACCTTGCCAAGAAGATAACGAAAAATAGTTTATGGTGATGGGGGAAAAGATGAAAAGTAATTCACTATCAAGATTCCATGCACAGTCTTTTTCTGATAAAGCATTTGATATTTTTAACTATGTACTTCTAGGCCTCATTGCTCTATGTGTGCTTTATCCACTGTACTTTATTGTTATTGCATCTTTCTCAGATCCAGTTGCAATTAACAATGGTGAAGTTGTGTTTTGGATTAAAGGATTCAACGTTACTGGTTATGAGAAGATATTTGAAAACACAAAGATTTGGAGATCATATGCAAATACAATCTTTTACACAGTGGTAGGTACTACAATCCAAATTGCACTTACAATGATGTTTGCTTATCCTTTGAGCAGAAAAGAATTTTGCTTGAGAAATCCATTAATGTTCCTTGCAATGTTCACAATGTACTTCCAAGGAGGTATGATTCCTACCTATCTTTGGATGGCTCAACTTAAGCTTTATAATACTAGACTTGTAATTCTGTTGTTACCTGCTATTAACGTTTTTAACCTCATAATTGCAGTTAACTATCTGAAGAATAATATTCCAGAAGAACTTTTCGAAGCAGCTTCAGTAGATGGCTTAGGTCATATTCAGTATTTCATAAAAATAATACTACCTTTATCTCAGACAATTATTGTAGTTTTAATTCTTTATTACGGAGTTGCACACTGGAACGAGTTCATGAATGGACTTATCTATCTAAGAGATGAAAAACTGTATCCTCTCCAGCTTACATTGAGAGGAATATTACTACAGAACCAAGCTTCAGGCCTTGGCGATGTAGATAGTATGGTCGAACAGCAAAAGGCTGCAGAATTAATAAAGTATGGCCTTATTATTGTTTCGACACTGCCGGTTTTGGTTGTTTATCCATTCCTGCAGAAACATTTTGCTAAAGGAGTAATGATCGGTTCTGTAAAGGGCTGATACAATAGGAGGTATAAATGAAAAAAGCATTATCATTACTAATTATTGCTTGTTTGGTAACTAGCATTTGTTTTGCTGGTGGTGCTAAGGAAGCAGAGAAAAGTACAAAAGCAGACATTTCTTTTAATAAGGAAGGCCTGCCTATCGTAAATGAACCAATTACATTTGAGATTGCAGCAGCTACTCAGAAAAATAAGGATTTTAAGGAACTCCAGTTCTTTAAGGACCTCGAAGAAGCAACAAATGTTCAAATTACTTGGAACATGTCATCTGATGATGGTTGGAATGAAAAGAAGAGCTTGATTTTTGCAAGTAATATGCTTCCTGATGCATTCTATGGTAACGATATTCTCTCTGATGTAGATATTATGAAATATGCATCTCAGGGTATGTTAATTCCTCTTAATGACTTAATCGAGGAATATGCTCCAAACTATAAGGCTATTTTGGATCAGCATCCAGAATATAGAGCTCAATTAACAGCTCCAGATGGAAATATCTATGCGCTTGGAACAATCAATGAAATTAACCCTACAACACATGACCACCTCTTTATTAACAAGACATGGCTTGATAACCTTGGCCTTGAGGTTCCAACCACAATTGAAGAGTTTGAAGCTGTATTAAAAGCTTTTAAGGAACAGGATGCAAATGGTAATGGTGATCCTAATGATGAAATTCCATTTACATTTAGATATAGCTCTACAGATGTTTATAACAGACAGCAGGGTATCCAGTCTATGTTTGGTATCATGGGACAGCTTGATGATATCTACCACTTTATCGTAAAGGATGGAAAGGCAATTTATACTCCTACTACCGAAGAGTATAAGGATGCAATTAGATGGTTCCATGAGCTCTACTCAAAGGGATATATCGATAAGGAAGTTTTCACACATGACAAGAATGTTTATGTTTCAAAGATTCAGAATCCTCAAAATATCGTAGGTATGTTCCTTGGTTGGAGTGCATCTGCAACAGCAGCCGCTAACAAGGAAAACTATGTTCTCATGGCTCCAATTGAAAACGTTAATGGTGATAAGATTTGGAGAAGAGTAAATGCTAAGGTTATCTCTAGAGGTGCATTTGCTATCACAAATAAGTGCGAACATCCAGAAGTTTTAATGAGATGGATTGATCAATCATATGACAGAGAGACATCACTTGAAATCTGCCAAGGTATGATTGGTAAAGCACTTGAGAAGACTGCTGATGGTGGATATAAGTTCCTCCCAGTTCCAAAAGGAACAAACCTTGATGCAATCATCCATGAATATGGTCCAGGTAATGATGGAACATTTGCAGTAATGAATGAAATTGTTGATAAGCTAGAGCTTAATGCTAACCTTAGAGAAAGAAGAAATAATGATATCTTCCTTGAACCATATCTTGTACCACTTTCAGAGATGTATCCAAGTGTATTCTTCACTGAGGATGAGATAGATGAAATTAGTATCTTACAGACAGATATCGATTCCTACGTTCTACAAAAATATGCTTCTTGGATTGTTGATGGTGGAGTTGATAATGAGTGGAATGCTTTCCAAGCTAAGCTCAAAACAATGGGTGTTGATAAATATATTGCTATTTACCAGGCAGCATTGGATAGATTCTACGCAAAATAATATAAAAATATCTGGTTGGACCATTTGGTCCAGCCACTTTGTATGGAGTACATATGAAATCTAATTTAATCATCATAATGGCTGATCAACTGAGATTTGACGTTTTTAATAGAGGTTATACCCCTAATATTGATGCTCTGATGAACGAAAGTGTAAGGTTTTCTTCAGCCTATTGCGCATCCCCTCTTTGTGTTCCTTCTCGTGGTGCATTCTTTACAGGATTATGCCCATCATCAAATGGTTCGTTAATCAATCCTTGGGAGAAAAGAGATGCAAAATATGGAGATGTAAAGAGTGATATAGAAAACCTATACTCTCTTATGGAAAAAGAATGGTACTCTATACATAGTGGCAAGCAACATCTTTTTACAGAGGGTGGTAAGCTTGAAGATAGAGATAATTTAACACATTGGGCATCAACAGAAAAAAGTTATAAGCAGATGCTTAAAGATAATAATGTTAGGCAACCAGGTGTACTTCCTCGCTTTAAAACCTATGTTCCTGAAATGGTAGATGGAAAAGTTACCAAGGTTGCAAAATATTCAAATGCAGAAACAGGTTTATACCCTTTTGATTCAAAATATTTCTTTGATATTTATTTTACAGATGAAGGTATTAAAGCTTTGAAACAGAGAGATAAATCAAAGCCTCTGTTTTATAGTGCTATGTACCTTGCACCTCATCCTCCATTGGAAATTCCTGAGCCATGGTTTTCCCTTGTTAAAAAAGATGATGTTTTTCTTCCGGAAAATGTAGGTAAGTACTATCCTCATCAGTCGCCATTACAGATGTATAATCTTACAGGTATTGTGGGGGCTAGATACAGTGAAGAAGAGTGGAGAGAAGCTTGGAGAGTATATCTTGGTCAAGTCGCTCTATTTGATGAATGTGTTGGGCGCCTTATTAATGAGTTAAAAACTGAGGGAATTTATGATAATTCAATGATAATTTTTACAACTGACCATGGCGAAATGCTTGGTAGTCATAGGCTCTTTCAGAAAATGTGCATGTATGAAGAATCATCACATGTTCCACTGACGATAAAATTTCCAAATGGGGAATATGCAAGAGATATTAATACACATGTTAGCCATATCGATGTTATGCCAACTATTATGGAGTTCTTAAATATTGAATCAAAAAATGACTTTGAAGGAGTTTCACTTCTATCATTAATTACTAACGGTGATAAAAAAGGATTAAATAGAGATATCTTTATTCAATATGATGGAAATGGGGCAAGATCAAACTTCCAAAGGTGTGTTATTAGAAATAATTACAAACTTATTTTAGACATCTTTAAAGATGAGATGTTTGTTGAACTCTATGATTTGGAAAAAGATAGAGTTGAAAGTAACAATCTTGCTTTTTATGAAGAATATGATGAAGTAATTATTAATATGTATGCATCTCTTTTAAAGCATATGAAAGATACTTCTGATTTAATTACTCTTCCTGAATTAGACTTAGTAAGTTTTAGAAATGCATATAGTGATATCCCTGTGAGGCAGTAAGATGAATAAACAAATGATTAATGATCTCCTTGCTAGTTGGTGCGAGGCTCTTTATTCGCATCTTTTGTCATCCCAAGATAAACGAATAGATGGTGCTATTATCTGTCCTGCTTGTGGAAAAATTCATGGAAGATGCTTTGAAGCAATGTATCCATTTTTAGAGATGGCAAGACAAAGTGGTGATGAAAAGTGGATTAATGCTTCAATAAAGCTTTTTTCTTGGGCAGAGCATACAGTAACACTGCCTGATGGAGGGTATCTAAATGATATTGATTCAGATTGGACTGGTACTTCTGTGTTCGAATGTATTGTTTATTTAGATGTACTATTTCACTATAGTGATTTGCTTTCAAAAGATTTCTTGGAAAATCTAAAGAAGCGTACATTTAAGTTAGCAAAATACATTTTAGATAATAAATCTCTTAGAGATAAAAATACTAATTATCCTGTATCTGCAGCATATGCTCTATATAGAGCAGGTGAATACTTTAATAATGAATCTTTTTTTTGTGGATCAAAAGAGTTTGAAAATATTATCTATTCTGTATTTACTCCTAATTACTTAGTTTTTGGAGAAGGTTTTGGTAGAGATAGAAGGAGTGATAAAAACCTCCTTTCAATTGATATCGGATATAATGTTGAAGAAACACTTCCCGCTATTACTTTTCTTGGCTTTGAGAAGAAAGATGAAAAGTTATTAGCTC
>NZ_JAXEGN010000184.1:0-23514 GCF_034103065.1 Bullifex sp.
ATGCAATTTGAAAGTAGAAAAACTGAAAAGGTTTATGAAGCTCTCCTTAGAGGTGTTTTAACTAAAGAAAGTGGTACAATTAATCTCCCAATGCGTTTAGATGTCGATAATAGACCATACCAAATTGTAGATATTGAAAAAGGTAAAAGCGCACTTACAGATTATAAGAGAGTAAGAATTGAAGTTTTAAATAATGAAAAGGTTAGTCGTGTTCTCTTCTATCCTCATACAGGAAGGACCCATCAAATTAGAGTTCATGCAGCAAGTGGCCTCAATCTACCTATTGTTGGAGATAGACTTTATGGAGAGAGAAAAGAATTTGAAAGGCTATGCCTTCATGCACGTTCCCTTAGCTTTTATCATCCAACTACTGGTGAAAAGCTTACATTCACCTCCAATCCTGAATTTTAATATTCTATTCTAAAGTTTATAGTAAAAAAATGGGAATAATAGATTAGTATTAATTTATTATTCCCTAGTACTTAGCATTCAAAAGTAAGATTATTCTTATCCAAACAAGGATATACCCAATTTAAGGAAAAATCCTTTACATATTCTTTTATTAGTCTTAGGCTCAATTCAATTGAGTTTGGAGAATGGCTATCTGTATTTCTTACAGTTGGAGCCTTTTGATCTTCTACCATGTGCCAAAATTCATCACAAGGATATTGGTAGTGTCCATTTACCTTTTTCTTTAGCATTCCATTTCCATTAATTTCAAGAGGAATGTTTTTCTCTTTTGAAAGCGCGATAATATCTTTTATTACCGCTAAGCTTTCATCCTTATTACCTTGATAAGCTGATAAAAATAAATCAGGATGAGCAACAAATGAAAAGAGGTTACTTTCCATTGCTTCAATCACAGTTTTCGCATATTGCTTTAAACCATATTCATCCATAGGATTTGTAAATATCGATGAATATCTTCCATCTTTGTCTTTAATAAAATGTGTTCCAGTAATTAGATAATTAACACGCTTTGAATCTAGTAAATCACGATAGTAGTTATAGTATTCCCTACTGTAATCACATTCATAGGCGAGTAAGACCTTAAGATTTTGATATTTTGCATCCATTTCTAAAGCATCTTTTTCATATATAGTCATCATCGAATTATCCATTCTTGAAGACTGAAATCTTCTATCTGGAAGTGGGAGGTGCTCAGAAAAGCCAAGTAGTTCTAGATTTTGACTGATTGCAGCAATACAATATTCATCAAGCGTACCAGAACCATGCCCACAATAGAAAGAATGGGTATGAAGATTATAAGCTGTGTACTTTTTCATAGGTTTTTAAGTGTTCCTCGTAACTCTGAGAAGTATATAACTTGCCCTCTTTATCATGCAAGTAATAAAGATCACTAATTTTTGAAGGAAAAAGGACTGCAAGTATTGCCTCCTCTGATGGACAACCTATTCCAGTTGGAGGAAGTCCTGCCTTTCTTCTAGTGTTATACGGAGTGTCTTTTTCATATATACTTTGACTAATAACATCACTCCAGTTATTAAGTTCATAGCGAGTAGTAGCATCAATTCCAAGTGGCATATTTTGTCTATACCTATTTAATATTATTGCAGCAATATCACTCATTTGCGTATTATCTTGAGTTTCACGATTGATAATTGAGGCAATTTTTACAATTTCATCTACACTTAAACCACTGTTTACAACTTGTTCAGGATAGTTTTTTAATATTTCAAAAAGAGCGTTATTCATCTCTTCAAGTAAATCTATTGAGGAAATAAATTTATATTCACCAGAGAGAAAATATCCTTCAGAAAATGATAGTCCATTTGCTTTACTAAAACTTTCAGCTGCTTTTAAAAACTCTCCCGCCTTAATTAAATCTCTATTTGAGAGTGCAAGATCGATATCATTTAAAGTATAGCCTGGGTATATTAATACACTATCATTCACCTTTTTTGTAGTAATTAGTTTAGCAACTTCCTCTTCATTAAAAGTTGAATTAATAAGGTATTCACCAGTTCTAATACTACTAGCTAGATTATTTTGATTTACATAAGTCAAAAACAAATCCTTTTGCAAAAAAGATGGTAAAATTGAGGCAACTTGAGAAGCACTCATTCCAGATTTTATTGTTAGTTTTACACTTAAATCCTCATTAGTTGCCAAATAAATATTACCATTTTCAATTTGCTTTGGCTTATTTATTCTCTTCTTAACTAAGAGTGCAATTGTTAAGATTAATAAAATAATTATTAATAGTATTACAAGATATATTAGGGTATTACTTTTTTCCTTTTTTACAGGGAGAGTTATTTCCTTTTGGACATTCTCTTCTTTCTTGGGAGTATTTTTCTTAACACTCTCCATTAAAGATGTTATTTCACTTCTTGTTTCCTTTCCCTTTTCTTCTTTAGGTTTTTCAACATTTTTCTTAACATCCTTAGGATTTAAATAAGCAAGCCTTTCTTCTCTAGTCATATTTGCTAGAGATGGATTGTTCTTTGGAAGTTCTTGTTTATCAAAAATAAGATTAACTTTTGCTTTCTTGCTAGTTATTTCTTTCTTTTCTTGTGTACTATTAACTTTCTTTTTAACTTCCCCTTCACTCTTCTTAGGAGTAGAAGTTGATTTCTTAGGAGTAGTAGTTTTTTTTACCTTTTCCTCAGTTTGAGTATTATTCTTACTACTACTTCCTCTCTTTGTAGGGGCACTTTTAGCTGGTACTTTAAATTTATTATCACTCATCTAAACCACCTAGCTTTTTAATTTTTTGCCTTAAATTTATATTTTCTTTTTCAATATCACTAATTTGATCATTTATTCTAGCAATTTCCTTTTTAAGAGATGAAATTTTCTTTTCATTTTCATGGATAATTGCAGAATAATCATCTAAGACAAGCATTGAACGACACTTTTTAATGTACTCAGTTTGAGAATCAATATAACGTTGGGTTTGAAGCATTTGAGTCATTAGATCAAGTAATTGATCTTGAGTTGATGCATTAATCCATTTTGATCCATTATCAAATAAAAATAATCCATAGCTGATACAAGCCTCTTCATAACTACTCTCAGCGTCCTTTAAACTTTCCTCTAAGATAGTTATGCTATCATCTTGATAGTTACTCATTAGGTTATCAACTTGGTTTTGTCTACTCTTTAATCGCTTTTTAATTATTTCTCTCTTCTTCGAAAGCTTTTGATATTCATTTATCAAATCCTCACTTCGAGGACTTCTAATTGTCTTTAATAGCTTATTCGAGTCAAGTAAATTAAAGAGACTAATAAAAGTATTATCTTGTTTTTTGATGTATTGAGAATACTTTACCTTTGCAATTGTTTTAGAAAAGATGCTTTCAGAATTACGATTTTGTGAAATAGTTTTATACTTTTCAACTTCTCCTTTAAATAGCTCTTTAAGCCTTTGGTCAGCATCTTCAGCTTGAGAGCGTTCAAAGGCAATAGCACCTAATGTTTTTTTTAGTTCTCTTATTTTTTTCTCAATTTCATCTAAGCGTTTTTTTAAGTCTCCAACTTGCAGCTTAGAGTCTTCAAGTGTAGTGCTATCACTTTTAGAATTATTTAATGACTCTACTAAAGCATTCTTATCCTTTAATGCTTCTTCAACTGCACTCTTTAATGAAGGTGCAATTACTATATCAGAGCCTGTACCATTTTTCATAACTTCATCACAAAGCTGAAAGGCAAATGTCCTCAAATCTTGGTATGACGACTCTATTTGTTTTTCTGCTAATTGGATTTCATTAAGAAAGTTCTGCATATTTTGGGATTATAACGCATAATAAGCCACTGGGGCAATTATTCTCAAATTGACAAAATACATTGATACAAAGTATTCTAACAGAGGCATTTTGCCCGGTATGATTGCAACATATTTTATTTTTTGACAATCCGCTTCCTGATATTTAAAAACAAATTTAGCCACATTATTATGTAGGAGTTTTAAAATGGAAAAAGAGATGGAGTTGGATCTTGATAGCCTTGCAGAGAAAATAAAGGATATTGTTAACAGCATCAAGATTGACAGCAACCCGGAAGAGCTCGACATGCTCAAAAAGCTTATTAAGAAAAATGTTCCTTTCACTTTAAGAGGTTATTTCTCTGCTTACCTTCTTAGAGAACTAACAAGAAAAAATGTTAAAAAGGAAAAATTTGCTAGAAAAGAAGTAAGAAAGAGCGCACCTGCTCCAATTAGAGAAGTAGAAAAGAAAGCTGAAAAAATTGTTTCTACTGTTTCTCCAGTGGAAGAACATAGTAAAGTCGAGAAACCTAGACAGGTAAAGGTTGTACCAGAAGGTGCAAAGACTCTTTATATTAACCTTGGTAAGATGGGTAGAATCTATGCAAAGGATCTTGTAGAGCTTCTCTGCGAAGATACAGGTATTACCAAAGATGATATTTACATGGTAAGGGTTCATGATAAATATTCATTTGTTTCAATGAGTGAAGAAAATTGTAATATTGCTATTAACAAGCTTCTTGGAAAGGTTATCAAGGGTAGAACAGTTCAGATTAACATCTCAAATAGAGAAAAAAGAGAGGATAGAAAAACTGAAGAAGCTTCCCCTGAGAAGGTAGAGGCATAATGATTATTACCCCACTCTCTGTAGGAGCTTTTGCAACTAATTGTTACATTGTAGAAGATAATTCATCTGTTACATTAATCGATGCTCCTCCTACAGAAAGTAGTAAAATTGTTAATTTTCTTAAAGCTAAAAATTTAAACCTAGACTTAATTATCTTAACACATGGTCACTTTGACCATGTGCTTAATTTAAGAGAATTAAAAGATGATTTTCCAAATGTAAAAATTGCTATTTCAAAAGCTGATTCACCATATTTAACAGATGGAGGCGAACTTATAAAACAGGATATAAGCTTTTTTGATAGTGGATTATTTTACAACAAAATGATGTCCTATTTACCTCTTCCAAGTCCAGATATTCTCTTAAATGACCAAGATAAGATATCATCATTTGAAGTGCTATCTACTCCGGGGCATACCCCGGGGTCAATTTGTCTTCTAAATAGAGAGGAAAAAATTCTCTTCTCCGGTGATACACTTTTTAAAGCAAGTATTGGAAGAACAGATTTACAAAATGGTAACTTTACTCAAATTATTTCTTCTTTACAGAAATTAAAAAAACTTGATGAAGACATTTTAGTTTTACCGGGTCATGGTCCTAGTACTACAATAGGTTTTGAAAAGAAGAATAATTCATATCTTTAAAACAAAAGAGCACCTTTTGGTGCCCTTTTGAAATAATCAGCGAGATCTCTTTTCTTCTGCTGTTTTGCAATCGATACAAAGTACTGCAGAAGGCATAGCTCTTAACCTATCTTCTGGAATCTTTTTTCCACACTTTAGACAAATTCCATAACGATTTTCACTGATACGCTTTAAAGCGTTCTCAATAGAAGTAAGTCTTTTTGCATCCATAGCATTAAGTGCTTCCATCTTCTTGAATGCACCTTCATCACTTGCTAAATCGACACTATCACCTCTACCTGTTGTAGCTTCAGTCTTAAACTTATCGTTATCACCTTGCATTTTAGCAATAAGAGAAGCCCTTTCTTGAAGCAATAATTCTTTCATCTCTTGAGTAAAATCACTAGCCATATTACACCTCCTAAAGAGATAAACCTAAAGTGAATATAACTGATTTTTTTACATTGTCAAGCTTTTTCTGCTTTAAATTATTTTTGTTACATTTTTTTAGTTATCGTCAATATATTTAATATATTTCTTTATTATATTTATAATTAATTATAATTTATTATAAAATATATTGTTTTTGTTTTTCTATCATTTTCCAAGTTATTTCCTTGTATATCCATAAAATAATTTTTTGTATCTCTGTTGACTATTAACATTTGATAGTGTAAATTAGTCCCTGCAATAAATGGACCAGAAGCATTTAGAGCAAAAAAATTATAGGAGCACATTATGAAGAGACTATTTTCTTCGGAGTCCGTTACAGCAGGACATCCAGACAAAGTGTGCGACCAGATTTCTGATGCACTTCTGGACGCACTTCTTTCTCAAGACCCAAATTCAAGAGCCGCAATTGAAACTACAGCATGTACTGAGTTTGTGCATGTAATGGGTGAAATAACTACAAAAGCAAGTGTTAATTATGAACAAATCGTAAGGGACACTATTAAAAAAATAGGTTATACAAAGCCTGAGTATAAATTTACAGATCAGACAAATGTAATTATCACACTTAATACACAGAGTCCTGATATCGCAATGGGTGTTGATAATGAAGGTGCAGGTGACCAAGGAATGATGTTTGGTTATGCAACCGATGAAACTGATGAATTTCTTCCACTCGCTTTTTCACTTGCACATAAATTAACATCTAGACTAACTGAAGTAAGAGAAAAAAATATTTTATCATATTTAAGACCAGACGGAAAATCTCAAGTAACAGTTGAATATGATGATAATGGTACAGTAAAAAGAGTTGATACAGTTGTTTTATCTGCTCAACATGATGACGATATAGAAATTGAAAGACTAAGAAGTGATTTACTTAAGCATGTTATTAAATATACTATCCCAGCTGATTTATTAGATGACGATACAAAGTATTTTATTAACCCAACAGGACGCTTTGTATTAGGAGGCCCTGCTGCAGATACAGGTCTTACTGGTAGAAAGATTATTGCAGACACATATGGTGGATATGCTCATCATGGTGGTGGAGCATTCTCTGGTAAGGATGCAACTAAGGTAGATAGAAGCGCTGCATATGCAGCAAGAAACATTGCAAAAACAATTGTAATGGCAAAAAAAGCAAAGGAATGTGAGATTCAATTAGCTTACGCAATTGGTGTTAAGGAGCCTGTATCTATTTATATTAATACATATAATACCGGAACTCTTCCTGATGAATGCTTACTTAATTGGATTAATAAGCACTATGATCTTTCTCCAAAAGGTATTATAAAGGCTTATAATCTTACAAAGCCTCAATACTCTATACTCTCTGAAACAGGACACTTTAGAAACCCTAATTCCACATGGGAAGAAATAAACATGGAAGCCTTAAATGACCTTATACAAATGGGTTAAAGTATCTTCCTTGATTAACAAAATTTAAAGATAGAGAAATGATTAGTAGTGCTATTGCTAAAAAAAGTGCTAGATAATCTGAAGCTTTAAAAGGACGTGATGAATACCACGTTCTTTTTTTTCGCTTACCAAAACCCCTTAGCTCCATTGCATTCGCGATAGTCTCAATTCTATCCATACTTGAAATAATTAAAGGAAATAGCATAGCGGCAGCATTTTTAAGTCTTTTTATTAGATTTTGCTTCTTTGAAGCCATCTCTAAACCTCTAGCCTGCTGACTAATCATGATGTCTTTAAACTCTCTTTGGATATCAGGGATATAACGTAGTGCAAGCGAAACAGAGTAAGCAACTTTATAGCTAATACCAATTCTATTTAAGGAAGAGGCAAATTCACTAGGGTCTGTTGTCGAAACAAAAAGAATAACAACCGGAATTGTAGCTAGATATTTTAATACAACATTTAGTTGATAAAAAAGTTGCTCAGCAGTAATGGTCCACCTTCCCAAGCCTTTAAATAATAAGGTTCTAGTTCCATATATGCTAACTCCATGCTCTGGTGAAAACAAATAAATAAGGAGATTATTTAATACCATAAAGACAAAGGTAAACCATAGTAAAAAACTAACATCTTTAAATTTTATCTTTGAAAGTGAAAATAAAACTATAGCTAAGATTGGAAGAACAGCTAAAAAACGAGTATCAAAGGTAGTCATTGCAGCAAATGACCATAAGATTAATACTAGTAGCTTTGTTGCACCAGTTAATTCATGGATAACAGATTTTCTCTCGATATAGTTAAAGATTGAGCTCATGCTCTTCTCCTTTTATCTTCTTGGATAAAGCGTCTAACAAATTCAGTTTCAGGAAGACTACAAAGCGATGCTAGTGCAGAGAGTGAGGTCTTTTTTAAGCTTGCCTCTTCACAGCGTCTTTCATCAGTTAAAATTTCTTCACAGGAAGTATCTGCAATTAAGTGACCATTAGTAAACACGACTGCCCTTTTTGTGTATTCAAGCATTAAGTGCATATCATGAGTAATTAATATAATAGTTACGCCAAGAGAATTTAGCTTTTTCAAGAACTCCATTATCTCTGTATAGTGTCTTAAATCCTGTCCTGCAGTTGGCTCATCAAGGATTATTATTTCTGGGTCCATTGAAAGAATTGACGCAATAGTAACTCTCTTTTTTTGTCCATAAGAGAGTGCACTTACAGGCCATGAACGCATTTCATATAGCCCGCAAACCTTTAATACAGAGTCAACTTTAGCCTTTATTTCATCATCACTCAGTTTACCTTCAAGCACGAGACCTAAAGATACCTCATCTCTTATCATAGGCTTTGTAATCATCTGATTAGGGTTTTGCATTACATATCCTATATGGTCAGCTCTTTCTTTAATTGAATAAGAAGATAAATCATTGCCATTGAGGTAGAAAACACCCTTTTGAGGCTTTTCAAAACCACAAATGAGCTTTGAAAATGTAGACTTACCTGCACCATTTCTTCCTACAATGCTAAGCATTTCACCTTTATTGACTTTTAATGAAATATTACTTAAGGCTTGGTATCCACCCTCATATGCAAATGAAATATCCTTTGCTTCAAGTAAAACCTCATCTGATAGAGGACTTTGATCTATAGTTACATTTTTATACCACTTATTAACCTTTTCTTTATCTTCACTTGAGAGCATCAATGTGTCGATTCTACCTGGTTTAATTGATGGTGTGATCTCTACTCCTGCATACTTTAAAGCAGTTACATATAGAGGCTCTCTAATACCATTTTCTATTAATAAATTAGAAGAAAGTAGTTCATCTGGAGATAAATCTGCAATAATTCTACCTTCAGACATCAAGATTACTCTATCAACATCTCGATATAATACATCCTCAAGACGATGCTCAATTATTACTACTGCGCTATCAGTTGTTTTATGAATTTGCTCAATTAGTTCAATAGTACTTTTACCGGCTTGAGGATCTAAGTTAGCAAGAGGCTCGTCAAATAAAAAAAGAGAAACATCATCTACCATGATTCCAGCAAGAGATACTCTCTGTTTCTGACCTCCCGATAACTCATGGGGAGCATGAGAAAGGAAGCCTTCGATGCCTACCTTTTTAGCAGCATTTAATACTCTTTCTTTCATCTCTGGGACTTTTATATTCTCATTCTCAAGGGCAAATGCAATGTCTTCCCCAACAGTTAATCCAATAAACTGTCCATCAGAATCTTGGAGTACGGTACCTGTGATCTTTGAGAGTGAGAATATTGAATGGTCTTTATAACTTACTCCACCAATAGTTAAGCTACCTGTAGCTTCTCCTGGATAGGAGGCAGGAATAAGACCATTCATACAGTGTGAAAGCGTAGATTTACCACAGCCAGAAGGACCACAAATAAGGACCTTCTCACCCTTTTTAATTGTTAAATTAATATTGAAAAGAGTTGGTTCTGCCTGAGACTCATACTTAAAGGTAAAGTCCTTAAATTCTATTACGCTTTCACTCATACTATCCTCAAGCTTCTTTCTTTAATGAACCTGCTTTTGGTTTTGCTGCAGAGAAAGCGATAGCTAAAAGGGTTCCAACAATTGCAGTTGTAACGATGTTAGCAATACCACCAACTAAGCCCTGAGTAAATACCTTATTAGCTGGTTCAGCATAAATTAAGATATCAAGAACTGGTGCAACTACTCCCCATGCAACTAAGTGAGCAACAACCTGCACAACGTTGAAGATACCAATTTCTTTTTTACCAAAGTTTTTCTCAAGGTTAATTTTCTTACAACCAAAGCCCATGATAAGACCAGCTACTGCAGATGCGATAACCCAGCTCCACCAAACGCCCCAACCATATGAGAAGTCAATTAATGCATGTCCGATAAATGCAATTAATGCACCTGCAAGAGGTCCAAAAAGAGCAGCCATAAATGCAAGTAGACCATACTGTAAGGAAATGTTTGTGTTAGGTACTGGACTTGGGATAGCAACAAAGCGACCAAGAACGAAGAAGAGCGCAGCTCCGATACCAACAGCAACAAATACTGTAATTGGTGATTTTTTATTCATTTTTATACTCCTTATTATAGGTGTTTTTTAATCTTTATTTTCCAGCCTTCTCCTGTTTGTATGTGATAAACAGAGGCAAAGTCACCTTGGTTTAATGCAATACCAACATTCAATAAACTGTTTATATACATCAAAGGTTCTCCCATATTAACTTCAGTAAAGTTTTTACAAAGCTTCAATGGATAACCAAAAACGATACAACCCTTATGGCTTATTTTTACGTCAACTAAATCCCCATAGCTTATTCCAGCCTCTGTTACTAATTCTCTTGGAATATTACTCCAAAGCGATCCATAACGAGTATCAAGGATATCTATGTTACCTGTTATTTCACCATTTGAAATTGAGGCAGGAGATAAATCTAGCTTTACAATACTTTCAGTATCAAGGCTTGGCCCAACCTCTTCAAATGAAATAATTCCACTTGCCAAACGAGCTGCTGTATATGCATATACATCTCTACCATGGAAGGTATAGCTTGCTTGAGAGTCATGTAAGCGGTTTGTTGCTTCTTCAATTTCTCTTACAGCAGAAATTCCTATTTCTTGTGCAACGTGTGTAAGTGTTCCATTATCAGGAGTGACAATGAAGTGTCCACTATTTGTAAGCGCTACAACACTCTTTCTATCAGAACCAACGCCCGGATCAACGACACAGACAAATACTGTACCTTTTTTCCAATATGTTAGAGCTTGAATAAGTCTATAGCTTGCTTCCCAAATATTAAACTGAGGTATTTCATGAGTTAAATCCTCAAGGCGAAGAGTCTCATCGACATCATCTGCTACTGCATGCATAGCGCTAACAGCCCCATCAACAGTACCAAAATCAGAGAGAAAAACTACGCATTTCCTAGTTCTTTTATCACTAGATATTTTTTCACCTACAGTTTTCTTTGAGCCAATAAAACTTGTTAAGTTTATCATTTAGTTTCCTTTCTTAACGAACTTCTCAATTTCATTATAAAATCCTTCATATGTTGTATGAAGAGCTAAATGAGGATATTCCTTTAAGATATTTTCAGGAGCACGGAACAAGCATCCTGCATCAGCAGTTTTAATCATATTAAGGTCATTGTAGCTATCACCAGCGGCAAAAGTTCTAAATCCCATTGAACGTAAACCTTCAATAGCCTTTCTCTTTCCATCTTCCTGCCTCATTTTAATTCCAGAAAGCATACCCTTTTCATCAATTTCGAGAGAGTTACAAAAGATTGTTGGCCATCCAAGCTGCTTCATTAATGGAGAAGCAAACTCAGCAAATGTATCGGAAAGAATAATTACTTGAGTAATTGATCTAAGCTTATCTAAGAATTCCTTTGCACCTTCAAGTGGCTTAATAGTTGCAATTACATCTTGAATGTCCTTTAAAGTAAGGCCATGTTCTCTTAATATTTCCATTCTTCCATTCATTAACACATGGTAATCAGGAATATCACGAGTAGTGAGCTTAAGACGCTCAATACCTGTTTTTTCTGCAAACGCAATCCATATTTCAGGGACTAATACTCCTTCAAGATCAAGACATACTACTTCCATGATAGCATCCTCCAGTAATTAATTTTTTGTGATTATTTTTAGCGCATGAGAGCTTAGAAGTAAAAAAATAATAATTAGTACATTCTTTAAGCTCATTTTCCATATTTTGATGATATAAAAAAACACTTCTATTACTCAATAGAAAGAGAATTAATAGCAGGAAACTTTATAATTTGGTAACATAATCGTCATGCTTAACTATATTTTATCATTTTTAACAGGAGCCATTATTTCTGTAATGGTTATCTTTAATACACAGTTTGGTGTTGCTACCTCCACAGAGGTTAGTACAATGATAAACCAACTTGTAGGTATTATTTTTATCACTATTTTAATGATCCTCTTAAGAAGGAATAAACAACTATGTCCACAGAGAACTAAGAGTCATTGGTACATGTATTTTGGTGGAATATTTGGTTTATTTATCTTAACCATTAACTACTATACAGTCCTTGAAATTGGGGCAACTCTAGCAATGGCTCTTGCGGTATTTGGTCAAAGTGCTATTGGACTATTTTTTGATGTGACTGGATTATTCGGAATTGAGAAAAAATCAATTACAAAGCAAAAATGGTTTTCTCTAGCAGTTTCATTTCTTGGAATATTAGTTATGAGCTTGCTCTCAGGTGGTTCATTTAAAATCTTGTATTTATTTTTAGCATTTTTAGCAGGCGCTCTTACCATGACTCAAATGGTATATAATAGTAATTTTGCTAAAGCTAAAGGCCCACTATTTTCTGCAAGACAGAATGTTATTTCAGGATTATTTGGTATTGTTATTTTCTCATTCTTAACTAAACCTCAAGTAACTACTGAGGCGTTAATAAAGGTTCCTACAGTTCCATTCTTTTTAATTGTAGGAGGAGGACTATTAGGGGTTTGGGTAGTTGTTAGTACTAACATTATTATACCTAAAATACCTGCAGTATACTCAGCATTACTGCTTTCAGCAGGTCAGCTAATAGCCTCACTCTTTTTAGATTACTTTATCTACAATACATTCTCATTTGCACTATTAATTGGTTCATCAATAATGCTATTGGGAATGTTCTTAAGCTTCTTATCTGATAAGAAAAGCTTAAATTAAGCCAAAGTCACTCTTTTGCTTTTCAGTTAAAGGTTTTGAGAGTGCCAATTTAGCGTTAACCATATTCTTTGATGTGCCGACGGCATAGTATGCTGAAAGTACATCACCATCAAGAACAAATACCTCTCTTGAAGTAGGAGTTTCAACTACGTGTCTAACACCATTTTCTGTAGCACTACCTAAGGAAACTGCCTCAAGGGAGGATATTTTTAATACAGCTGATGGAGATGCTGTTTTATAAGTCTTTCCAGGATTAAGTACACATCTAGCCATATCAAGAGCACTAGATACCATACAAGGTGTCTTACCTTCTACTTCAGCACAGTCTCCAATAGCATAAATATCATCATCATTTGTCTTTAATGTATTATCAACAACGATACCTCTATTAATATTTAAGCCACAATCTTTTGCAAGTTGAACCTCTGGTTTAACACCAATTGAAGTAACGAGGATATCACACATTAGCTTTCTTCCATCTTGAAGTGTTATCTCAAGTCCATCTTCAACTGTTACATTTCCTGCTTGAGTTAATACATCAATACCCATCTCTGATAATCTTTTTGCAAGGTATTCGCCCTCTTCTTTTCCAAATTGTCTTGATAATACCCACTCAGAGCGATCAATTACACTTACACGGATTCCTGAAGCATCATGAATTTTAACGGCAGCCTCCAAACCTAAAAGTCCACCACCTAGAACTGCTACTGAATTAGCATTCTTTAACATAGACATTAATACTTCAACATCCTTAACAGTTCTAATTGCAATAACTTTACTATTATTAATAGGTAGTTTATTTGCATTTGAACCCACTGCTAAAATTAGTTTGTCATAGTCAACTAAAGAATTATCATCAAGTACTACTTGGTGTTTATCTCTGTCAATTTTAATTGCTGCTTTATTAATTACATTTGCACTATCTGCTGCAATCTTAATATCTGCTAAACTTTTTCCCTCTAAGAGCTCAAGTATTCTAGCTCTATAGTATGGAGCTTCAATCTCCTTTGATATTATGGTCACATTATGACCTTCTTTAATTAATCTTTTTGAAGCAGTTGCAGCAGCAACGCTATAGCCAATAATTACAATATTCATTGTTTCACCTCAAGAATAAGGATAATACACAAGGTTGAAAAATAGAATAAATATTTAATAAAAAAAATGCCCTGTCAGCTTGCACCTCCGACAGGACGTTCGTAAACACGAAAGTATTACAAGATGTTCAGGTGTAAAACAGGGGAAAACCCGAACATGCTTTATTTATAACATATGGCATAAGTTTTGTCCAGTGCTAAAACAAATTATTTTTTATTTTATTAATTCAAATACTCCAACAATCTCGGAAGAGACCTTGATTGAAGAAAAATAATACTCTGTTGAAGCATTGACAGATTCATCCAGCATCATAGCTTTTGCCATTACAGCATTACCAATCCTGACAGAAGTAGAATCAAAGGATTTTTCTGTTATGTTTATCACATCCCCTGCCCTTAACCCTTGAGATGTTGCATAATCGTTTGCCCTTTCTCTTGCATTTTCTACAGCTTCTTTTCTTGCTTGAGATAAGTAACTAGCTCTTTGTGTTGAATCAAGAGAAATGTTTGAAATAGAAATCCCACTTACTTGCGTAATGCTATCAAAGACAGATGAGAGAGTAGAAATATCTCTTACTGTTATCTCAACACTTTGATTAGCCTTTTGACCAATTAAGTTTTGTTTTCCATCTTGCCATGAATACTCAGGTGAAATATTCATATAAGTAGTCTTAATATCATTCCTATCGATAATATACTCACTCATCAAAATATCAATTACTTTAGATATTTTAATATTTACACTCTCTTGTGCTTCTTTAGTTGTATCGGCTCTTTCTGTTACAGAAAGTGAAAAGGTTGCCATATCTGGCTGAACCTCAATTTCAGCTCTTCCTGATACCATTATTGTCCTTTCACTTTTATCAAGTGTTGAACAAGATGTAAAAAGTAGTGATAAAACTAAAAGAATTAAACAAAAATGCTTCAAATCAAAAGCCTCCGCGTTTCTTTTCTTCCTTTAATAAAAGACCTGTAGCAGCCATCATTAACGCATTATCGGAAATGCCACTTCCCATTTGATCAATAACATCTGCTAAAGGAAGTGATAAAATATCAATTTCCTCATTTTGATCTAAGTTTTGACCACTTACTTTTTCAAGGTCCTCAGCAAGGAAGAAATATTGTCTATTAGACATAAATGCATTGTTTGGAGAAAGGTTACCTAAGAGCGTAATCTTGCTAGCCTTAATACCTGTCTCCTCTAAAAGCTCTCTTTCTGCTGCTGTTAATGCATCTTCATCCTTTTCAACAAGACCTGCCGGAAATTCCCTTGTTACGCTATCAGAACCATGGCGATATTGTTGCTCTACAACAACTCTTACAACACCATTTTCATCTTTAAATATTGGAATGATTACAACCCATTCAGGACAGTCTACTGTTATGAAGTCGCCAACTCGACCATCTTGACTCTGCCTTTTTACCTTACTTACTTCAAATATTGGACATTTAAAAATCTTTTCAGGCTTTTCACTTGCCCAATATAAATGCATAGTATCGATATTAGGATCTGTTGTAAAAATATCACTCTTCATCTTATTTTTTCCTTGAAGAACAATTAGAAGTACATCCTGCACATGCACTAGGAGAACACTGAGGAGTGCCCATAAAAGAAGTATCTCTACCAGTTGAACATGCAGTACCAAAGTTAATCTTTCTAGCGATTTCTAAGAGTGCATCGCGAGAAGGATGGGTATTTCCATCTTTCATGAAATCTTCGCCTTCATCCTCTGCTTTTCTTAACTCTACTTCCATTGGAACTCTTCCTAAGAAAGGAACATGCATATCCTGGCACATTTTCTGACCACCACCAATTCCAAATACAGGAATTTCTGTTCCACAACCAGGACACTTTAAGCCAGACATATTTTCAATAACACCGATGATTGCAACACCCATTCTTCTTGAAAAACCTACACTTCTTCTAGCATCAAGCACAGCTACACTCTGTGGTGTTGTTACAATAATAGTACCAGTAAGCTCAGGAATAGACTGACAAACAGTAAGCTGTTCATCACCAGTTCCTGGAGGAGAGTCAATTAAAAGATAATCGAGAGTACCCCACTCAACATCTGCTAAAAATTGTCTAATAGCACTATTTTTCATACTACCTCTCCAAATGATAGGAGCAGTAGGATCTGAAATTGCAAAAGCTAAGGATACAACCTTTAAACCTTCTCTTGGTTCAACAGGATAAAGAACCTTACCATCAGGAGATCCTAATACACCATCCTCACAACCAAGCATTTTAGCAACATTTGGTCCATGAATATCTGTATCAAGGATACCTACAGTACAACCCATATCTACGAGTGCATTAGCTAAATTTACAGTTACAGTAGTCTTTCCAACCCCACCCTTTCCAGACATGATAAGAATCTTACGAGAGATTTTATCCATATTCTCTCTAATTGCTTGGGATTGGAGTTCATACTCATCAACCTGATTATCTTCCATTATTTTTCTCCTTATTATCATTATTATTTAAATCCACAGGTAGGATAATATCATCAAGGCGCTGTGGCTGTTGTTCTTCCTTATGCTTAGCTCTTCTTCTATTAATACTTTTCTTCATCGACTCCTTCTCTTTATACTCTCTTACATAGCTTTTTCCAGATGAAAGGATTATCGCAACAGGCTTAAGGGAAGGAACCATAAGACAAATAATTTGGATAATAGACATAACAGGAACAGCTAAGAACATACCTGCTATACCCCAAATATAACCCCAGAATGAAAGAGAGATAAGTATCATTAATGGAGAAATATTAAGTTGTACACCCTGAATTCTAGGGTCAATAATATTTCCAAGAACCATTTCGATAGAAATTGTTAGTACTGCAACGTAGACTATCATAATCCAGTTTGGAGTAAATTGGATAACTGCCATAAATATTGTAAGACCTGTAGCAATTATTGAACCAATAGTTGGTATATAGTTCAAAACGAATGCTAAGAAGCCCCATAGGAGTGCGAAATCAAGTCCGGTTACTAAGGCTGTTAAGTAGAAACAGATACCTGTTAATAGTGATATGATTGTCTTTAAAGCAAGGTACTTTGAAATTTGTTTATTAATTTTTCCAAGTAATGAAGAGAGTTTTTGTCCCTTCTCTTTATCAAGTGCAAATGAAATCTTAGGCATGAATGTTGATCTTTCAAAAAGTAAGAACATTAATGTAATTAGAATAATCATTACATCTGATAGTAGTGATAATACTCTAGATGAAATACTTGTTAGCCAGCCCATCAAAAATGAATACCAGTCAACATTTAATGATCCAATTATTGAAAAATCCTTTGGAATATCATCTACATAATCAATAATATATTGACTTAAAAGAGTATCTACAGCCTTAACTCTTTCTGCATAGTATGGAAGCTTCGCAATAAGCAAATTTACTAGTATTCCGATTAAATAGCCTAATATTAAGAATATAGCAATTACAAAGACCATTATAAATACAATTGATAAACCACTTGGTATTTTCAGCTTTGAGAGCTTTTCCATAATTGGGTTAACAAATGCAAAAATAAATAGAGCAAAAGCTACAGGTATCATTACTTCAGATGTAGCTTTTAATACAAATAGAAATAAAATTATTATTCCTAAGAATAATATTGTTCTAATTTGTCTCAGATAGTTATTGCTCGCTTCTTCTTTCATGTTAAAGAGTTTAAAACACAAGACAAAAAGTCTCAAGGTATGTATTATTGGATTAATGGAAAAGCAAAAATATCTTGATAGAATTAATATAGTACTTGTTGACACCCAAGATGGTGCAAACATAGGTTCCGTATGTAGAGCTATGAAAACTATGGGAATTACAGACCTTTCATTAGTCACTACTAGAAGCTACGATGATAACAGAGTAAGAACTCTAGCACTTCATGCTTCAGATCTTTGGGAAAATGCTAAGTATTATACCACACTAGAAGATGCGTTAAAGGATAGTATCTTTGCTGTTGGTGCAACTAGAAGAAGAGGAAAGCATAGAAAGTTATCAGCTTACTCCCCTGAGCAATTAGCTAAGCACCTTGCTACTCTTCCAGAAGGAAGGATTTCTATTGTTTTTGGTAGAGAGTCTGATGGATTAAGAGATGATGAGGTTGCACTTTGCAGCTCCATTGTTACAATACCAACGAGTGATGCATTTCCATCACTAAACCTCTCTCAGGCAGTTCAGATTATCACATATACTCTATTCCAGGAGGCCCAAGAATATCCTCAAGGTAAAAGTGCTGTAACTCGCACAAGAATTGAAAAAGCCAGCGATGAAGCCTGCGAGCACCTTTCTAATATTGGATATTTTAAATGGGATGAAGAGAAAAAGTGGTTAAATCAATTTTTTAGAGATACACTTGAAAAAGCTGGCCTTCAAGAAAGTGAAATGCAACTTTTTGATAAACTATTTAGAAAAATTGAAATGATTAAAATTCATAAGGATAAAATAAATGAATGAAAAAAATTTTTTAAATCCGCTTCCTCGTGTCGTTGCGCATAGAGGCGATAGCATTAATTATCCAGAAAACACTCTCCCTGCTTTTATTTCTGCAGTAAAAATGGATATTGATGTAGTTGAAACTGATATTCACATTACAAAGGATGGGGAGCTTGTTATTTGGCATGACCCTACTCTCGAGAGAAATACAAATGGAAGTGGAACAATAGAAAGTCATACCTTAGCAGAACTAAAGAAACTTGATGCAGGGTACACATTTACAAAGGATGGGGGTAAGACATTTCCTTTTAGGGGAAAGGGTGTTCAAATCTGCACACTCTCTGAAGCCCTTGAAGCATGTCCTGAACAACGCTTTAATATCGACTTAAAGAGTAAAGATATAAAGATTGTAGATGCTTTTATTAAAACAATAAGGGAGCATAATGCACAAAACAGAGTTTGTGGAGCTTCATTTCATCTTTCAAATTTGAAAGAATTAAGAAAAAAAGCACCAGATATTTTAACTTCTATTACAACATTAGAGGTAATTCCAATTCTACTAAGGCAAAAGCTACACATTCTTCCAAAGAGTTTTAATAGAAAGATAATTTTCCAAATTCCTCGCTCTCAATGGGGAATAAAGGTAGTAACACCAGACTTTGTTAAGCAAATGCACAAAAGAGGTGCAATTGTAATGGTTTGGACAATCAATGATGAGGCATCAATGCGTGAACTGTTTGCTATGGGGGTTGACTCTGTAATGACAGATGACCCTCAGCTTGTAATAAAAGTTGCTAAGGAGATGAATATTCGTGAAAAGTGATGTTTTTTACACAAATTTAAGAACTGGTTTTAATAACTCCCTTCTTGATAAGCTTAATAGGCTTATGACTAAGGCCGGAATAAGCAATATTGATTTTGAAGATAAATATGTTGCAATTAAGATGCACTTTGGAGAACCAGGAAATCTTGCATTCTTACGTCCAAACTGGGCAAAATGCGTTGCTGATAAAGTAAAAGAGTTAGGAGGAAAACCTTTCTTAACAGATTGTAACACTCTTTATGTTGGCGGAAGAAAGAATGCTTTAGACCACATGCTAACAGCAGAGCAAAATGGTTTTAACTACGTTTCAACAGGTTGTCAAATTATCATTGGTGATGGTTTAAAAGGTAGTGATGATATTGAAATTCCAGTAGAAGGTGGAAAATATATCGAAACTGCAAAAATCGGAAGAGCCATTATGGATGCAGATATCTTTATTTCTCTTTCACACTTTAAGGGTCATGAAGGTACAGGCTTTGGTGGAGCATTAAAGAATATTGGAATGGGGTGTGGCTCTAGAAGAGGTAAGATGGAAATGCATGTATCAGGTAAACCAAATGTAGACAAAGATGAATGTATTGGTTGTGGTATGTGTACTAAAATCTGTGCTCACGGTGCTCCTCTATTAAAAGATAAGAAATGCACAATTGACCATGAAAAGTGTGTAGGCTGTGGAAGATGTATTGCTATTTGTCCAAAGGATGCAATCCATGAAGGAACCTCTCACTCAAATGAAATACTTAACTGCAGAATGATGGAGTATGCAAAAGGTGTTCTATCAGGTCGTCCTTGTTTCCACATCTCAATTGCAGTTGATATCTCTCCTAATTGTGATTGCCACGGCGAAAATGATATGCCTATTATCCCTAATATCGGACTTTTTGCTTCATTTGATCCAGTTGCATTAGACCAAGCTTGTGCAGACGCTGCTAACAAAATGCCAGTTAATCCTAACTCAATGTTAAGTGAAGCAAATAAATGTCATCATGACCACTTTGATGATATTCATCCAGATACTTCTTGGAAACAAGGTCTTGAATATGCCCAGTCTATTGGTCTTGGTTCAAGAGAGTATAACCTTATTGAGGTAAAATGACCGAAAAACAAAAAGAAGATGCACTTTCCTTTGCTCAAAAGCTAGCAAAGGAGAGTGATGATAAAACAATTGATGAAGCAATTAGTAAGGTAGATAAATTCAAATCAAATAAAACAATTAAAAAGATTTGGGACCATGTACTAATTTTAATTGAAGTTATAAAATCCCCTCTTTTTCATAGAACTATTTCATTTGGTGCTATTGCTGCAATTCTATATCTTGTCTCTCCAATCGATATCATACCTGATGTCATTTTAGGAGTGGGACTACTTGATGATGCTTTTATCATCTCAACTATGCTTGCAGGAGTTGTTAAGAATATTAAAAACGACCCAATTAAAGCAATTAGGTTTATTGATTCCCTTCCCCCTCATTTAAAGGATACTGCTGGTAAGCTTTTTGGTGTTACCGCAGGAGCTATTGCAGGTTATAAGGTTGGTGAGGCAGCAGGTGGATACTTAAAAGATCATAATTTAGAGTCTACACTTGAAAACGTAGTAAAAGAAAATCAAAGTCTAGATGAGGTGTTTAATAACCAAAAGAAGGAGATAGCTAACTTAGCAACTACCTTTTTAGCAAAAGAGCTAAGAAAACAAATTATTGCTTCATTTAGAAAGCGAATAACAAAAAGCTTATTAGTTTTATGCTTTACATTACTTGCTGTAATATTAACTCTTGTTCCTATCTTTGGTAATGCATCAAAGTATTTTGCATCTCTTCTTTTACTCTCCGGCTACTTGTTAACCTTAATTGTAATAGTCACAGCAATAAAGAAAATGTGGCCATACCTAAAATCAATAATTAAAGAAAAAAGTTTAAAAAAAGGTATAGAAAAGAAGTTAATTGAGGAGTATGAAATACTAGAGAGTGGAAAAGTATTTATTCAAAAGCTATGCACAAAACTAAATATCAAACTTGAATTAAGTATAGATGAACTAAAGAAGTTAACTCTCTTTTTACTTAAAAGCTTTTCAACAGAAATTATTCTTTATATTTTGGGTTCAGGAGCAATTGTAGTTGCCTTTATTGCATTAAGGGTACACTTAACTACAATAAGTGTTTCATTAACACCACTAAAGCTACTTTTGTTTCCTCTATTTACATAATCAAAAAAGGCTTCCAGGAAGCACCCTAGAAGCCTTAATTACTTCTTAGAGAATCTTATCTACATCAAGATGTGTTGATTCAATATCTTTAAAATACTTGTAGGTATCAACCTTTAATTCACCACATGCAGGTTCATCACAAACAATTAATGCATTTGGATGCATCTGAAGAGCAGAACATGTCCAAGCCTGTGAAACAGCACCTTCAATTGTTGCCTGTAAAGCTCTAGCCTTGCTATGACCATTAACTAATACAACAACCTCACGGCTATCTGTAACAGTCTGAACACCAACTGTTAATGCAGTATTTGGTACTTTATTAATATCTCCACCAAAGAAACGAGAGTTCATAACCTTTGTATCATAGGTTAATGTCTTTTGACGTGTTCTTGAGCAAAGTGAACTAAATGGTTCATTAAATGCAATGTGACCATCAGCACCAATACCACCTAAGAATAAATCGATACCACCATAAGACTTAATCTTTTCTTCATAACGAGCACATTCAGCTTTTACATCTTCTGCATTACCATTAAGCATATTAATATTTTCAGCAGGAATATCGATATGGTTAAAGAAGTTTTCATGCATAAATGTCCAATATGACTGCTCATGATCGCGAGGAAGACCAACATACTCATCCATGTTGAATGTTACAACATTCTTAAATGAGATATATCCAGCCTTGTTAAGTCTGATTAACTCTTTGTAAGTTCCAATTGGGGAAGAACCTGTAGGAAGGCCTAAGATAAAAGGTCTATCACTTACCTTCTGATGATCCTTTATTGTCTTAGCGATATGTCTAGCAGCCCAAAGAGAGAGCTTTTCATAATCGTTTTGAATAATAACACGCATTTTTTTTATTTCTCCTTATTTTCTATATACTACCATGAAAAAATTCAAGAAACAATTAGATTGCGCCCTCTATTATTCCTCCTGCAACTAATACTTCTCCATCATATACGACTGCACTTTGACCGCATGTTGCAGCCTTTACATTTGTTAAGAATTTAACCACAAAGCCATCCTCAGTTTTTTCAACATGGGCAGCATCACCATGGCTAGCAGACCTAATTTTAACATTATAAATTTTGTCACTCTCAAAGTCGGTTCTTGAAACGTAATTAACGTTCTTTACAACTACTGAACTCTGCAAGGTCTCTTCATCATAACCAACAATTACACGGTTTTTTACGCTATCAAGGCCGATTACATAAAGAGGTCTAGGAGCTGCAATTCCAAGTCCTTTTCGCTGTCCTATTGTATAGTGCCAAAATCCATTGTGGTGACCTAACACCTTTCCTTCAGAATTTACAATATCGCCTTTTTTATCTTCCACTTGAAGTAAATCTGTATAGTCTCCGCCATAGAAATCTTGGCTTTCATCCATATCCTCTTTATGGAAGCCCATTTCTACATCAATTTTTCTTACATCAACTTTTTTTAACTCTCCAAGAGGAAAAAGTATCTTTGAAAGTTGCTCCTGAGAAAGACGATAAAGGAAGTATGACTGGTCCTTTTTCTCATCTACTGCTTTATGAAGTTCATATCGGCCACTTTCTTCATTATAAATTATTCTTGCATAGTGACCTGTAGCAAATTTATCAAACTTTAGTCCTGCTTCCTTTGCAGCCTCAACAAGAGCACCAAATTTAATTTTAGCATTACACCATACGCAAGGATTAGGTGTACGCCCATTCATATACTCAGATCTAAAGTTTTTAAGAACAGTGCTTTCATATATTTCTGTGCAATCGAGGACATGATAGTCAATTCCAAGCTTACGGCAAAACTCAGCAGTTTCTTCCTTATCTGCTTCTTCTGCAGGTGAGTAACAACTATTAGCACTAACTGGTGCTGGATATGGAGAATCCTTTTTCCATATTAGCATTGTAACACCAGAAACATTATTACCAGCCTTCTTAAGTAAATAAGCACTTACACATGAGTCTATTCCACCAGAAAGTCCAACTAAAATATTCATTTATAATCCTCCGAATGTTGAGTCTATAAAAAAGATTAACTCTCCTGCAAGTGGGGTCAACTACCGCCACCCTAAAGGGTGCCAGCTTGCAACTGCCCAGCAGTACTAACGGCTTCTAGCCTCCTGCCTTTAATTCCTGCAGTTTCCTTCTATGGACTTGCAGATGGCGTTACATCGTGGGGCAATTGACTGTGCCCCA
>NZ_JAXEGN010000185.1:0-4715 GCF_034103065.1 Bullifex sp.
TTCAAGCTTTAATAACTCAACAAAGCTTGAAGACTTAATTAAATCTCTTAGTGATTCAATCACCGTTAAAGTTAATGGTAAAGATATTTGGAAGGAAGCATTTCTCCAAGAACTCGATTAAAGGTGCTATGTCTGCCCTAATTTGGGCAGACATATTTGTTTTATAGTATTGCACTTCCTCCAGTTACAATCCAACATGCTAAGGACGCAACTAATAGTGCTCCGGTAAAGACGTTTCCTGTCTTTCTATAGATAATTGTACAAATTAATGAGAACACAATTACTTGTGGTGCAAATACAATTAGTAGAGACATAAAAGGTCCACCAAAGGTTGGGCTAAATAGTAAATCAGCACCAGGTCCTATTCCCAAGAAGAATGGAATGTACTCAATTAAAATAACAATTAAAATACCACCAACCATTGCAAGAGCATTGTGAGCCCAAGTTGAAATGAAGGCTCTGGTGCCATTTATTCTTGCTTCAGGGACTCTATTAGATGCAAAAATCTTACTATTGTTAAATAAGAAGAATAGTGCAAAAACAGGTATGTAAACTAAGAATTGAATAAATCTTTCTCCGGTGAAAAGTCTAAAGAACGGCCAAATAAATCTGAAGTCGAGCATGAAGGCTTTTACCGAAATAAATAGTTCTACATACATAAAAAGTAACATTAGAAGAACTAGTAATATTGATTTGCCAAATAGAGCAAAATCAAAATGCTTAGGATTTTTCTCACCTGCAAAACCTAAATCTGCCATATCGATGATAATGCCCTTCTTTTTTGCTCTCTTGATTGGAATAATGGTTGTTAACAGCATTACTACAATTAGTAGTAAGTACCAGCTTAAGAAGCCATTACCAATAGTCATTCTAAAAATATTTTCATTTAAAGGTAGTAAACCATGTCCAAGTTGAGTCATAAAAGGATAGGTAATTGCTGCAATTAGCATTGTTATTATGCAATTCTTCCACCACTTCTTTCCACTCTTATCTTTCTCAGGACGATTTGGAATACCTGTTGCAACACTCTTAAAGAAAGGTGTTTCAAGTAAAATATTCATAAAAGGAATCATGGAGAAAATAGCACTAAGCATTGCAATAAATACAAGAGTCTCTTTAATTAAGTAAACCTGGTTACTTGAACTAATAGAGCTATCTAAATCAATTGCACTATCAAACCAATCAAGGGCAACCCTTAATCCATGAGAATCATGAGTTGTTAATCTATGATTTGTATTTAATAGCTCAATTCTTCTAGCACTACCATCTGAGAAGTTTCCAAATGTGGTGTTCCACTCACTATTTTGAGCATCAACACCTAAGAACTCTGTTCTAACAGGTGCGTCAAGAAGACTATCTGTTACAAAGTTTTCATAATCTCTAAAGTAGTTAAATTCATCGTATTTAGCTTGAAGTAAAAGAACATTATTAAATTTAATCTTCTCACTATCATAAACACTATTTCTGAAAAGCTCTCCACACTGTAATACAGTTGCTTTTGGTGTGATATCAACTCCATCAGAGTTTACAGCTCCTGAATATGCTGCAGCAGTTGACCAAGATGCCCAAGTACCCATACTGTGACCAGAGATAGCAAGTCTTGAAGGATCAACCTCATCAAGAGAGGATAAAAATGCATAAGCGGCAATACCACCCATTGAGCTATCAATAATTTTGGAACCATCAGAGCCCTTAGAGTATCTATCATTAAAGAAGGATAAATTAGAGAAGTTCATCAAAACCTTGTATCTAAGTGGGCCACTTATTTCAACATATGTTTTATCCTCACTACTATCATTTCCATAGTTGACAGTAACCTTGTGGTTTGTGTATCCCCTATTCTTCATAGGAATTGTTGTATCGCCATGGCCGTATTCATCGATTGCAAGAACTACAGCTCCCCTTCTAGCAAGCTCAATCGCATAGGCTGCACTAGTTTCATGGTCATTTTGATATCCATGAAGCAGTAATACTCCAGGATTATTTTTAGCACCTTTTGGAACATATAGCTTATATGCGATATCTCCATCATCTACCTCAATAAATCCCGTTCTAACATCAACATTGTTCCAGTTATTTTGGATAAAAAAAGCAATCGTTAGAGATGTAAAACAAACAACGATTAATATGATGGTTAATAAAATATTCTTTTTCATGAAATTGATTATACCATCAAATTATTTTTGAAAATAAAAAAAGTGGAACCTTAAGTTTAAAAGTTCCACTAAAAATCAATATCTTATTATTTACCAAGAGCTAATTTGCCCATACTGTCTGCTTGCAAAATTGCATCATATAATTCAATAGGTTCTACATCACCTGCTAAGTTATGGATAGTCTCTCCAGGAGCACATGCATTTTTAGCAATAGTCATTACATCATCATTTGAAATATCACCAATTTCTGCAAGTGTTACAGGTAAACCTACCTCAAGACAGAAATTCTGAACTTCATTAAACTCTTCTTTTGTAGCACCTTCCAAAACCAATTGAACAAGAGTACCAAAGGCTACACAGCATCCATGATCTGCATGCTTAATGCCTAATGATGTTACACCATTATAAAATGAGTGAGCAGCTGCACAGTTAACATTATCAGCACCAACACCTGAAAGATAAACGTTAGCTTCAACAATATTTTCAAGAGCTGGTGTAACAGCATGTACCTTACAAGCTTCAATTGCCTGCTTTCCATATTCTCTCAATGTTTCATAACAAAGTCTTGCTAAAGCCTGTCCGGCTCTTGTGATACCAGTTCCCTCAAGGCTTGGGGATTCAGTTCTAATTGATGCTCTACCTTCAAAATATGTTCCAAGAGCATCACCCATACCTGCAATTAAGAACTTAACAGGTGCATTTGCAATTATTGTTGTATCAACCATTACAGCATCTGGATTTGTTGGATAGAATAAATATCTATCAAAGCTATGGTCATCATTATATATTACTGAAAGGCCAGTACATGGAGCATCTGTTGCTGCAACAGTAGGTAAAATTACAATGTGCTTTCCTGTATAATAAGCAGTAGCCTTAGCAGTATCTACAGCACTACCACCACCAACAGCAACAACTGTATCTATTTTATCCTCTTCAACGATGCTCATCATCTTCTTAATTTCACCATTACTGGAAATTCCACCAAAGATTTCGTAACGTCTATAGTCATCTAGAGAGCCAAAGCTCTTTTCGATTTTTTCATGACAAGCCTTATAGCCACTATTTGAGCAAACAAATAGCCAACGCTTTCCCATGTAACCCATTTCTTTAGAAAAATGTAAAAGTGCATCTCTACCTTGTACGTACTTTAAAGGCTCTCTCATAGCCCTTAACATCTTCATCATAGTTTGATCCTCCTAAGAGATATCTATAATTTTTTATCGACATGATAATATTTTCATGATGAAGTAATGTAAATAAAAAAGAGAAAAATGTACCAAAATTGAAAAAAATTTATAATTCGATTACTTCTAAATCTTTTGCAACATTAAAGCCACATTCTTTTTCAATTTCTTCTAAGCTTCCATAACATGGTAAATGTACAAGTCTAGTTATTTTTGAATTTACACATTTAATGAATGTTGAACACTCTTCAGTATTCATATGTCCAATTCTATTTCCTGAACCAAACTTTTTTAAAATTGAACACTCAACTAATAGTAAATCACAATTCTTTGCTACTTTAATTAAATCTTCACTATAAGAGGTATCAGAGGTATAAAAAATAGATTTACCACCACATTCACACTTTACAGCATAGCACTCAACCAAATGAATAGTTTTATAAAATGTAAGACTTAAAGAGCCAATTTTAAGTACAATATTTTGATTAATTTCATTATAGTTTGTGACATTTTCTAAAGATAATTTTTCACATAAAAAGGAATCTTTTGGTCCATAAAATGATAAATCAGTAACATCTCTTTTTAACTGTTTGGAAATTAGTCTGCCATATACTGAAACTAAGGCATCACTATAGTGGTCACTATGAGAGTGAGTAAGAACAATATTGTTAATACTATCAAGAGAGCAGACTCTCTCAAGGTTTGAAAGCACTCCTGCTCCCATATCGATTACAACTTTATCAGAAGCATTTTCAATTAATAATGATGTATTTGCTCCACCACATCGTACATAGCCACCACTTGTTCCTAAAATTGTTACTTTCATATTTTTACCTAAATGCTGTTTCAACTAATGTTTTTGTATAGCTGTTTTGTGGATTATGTATTATTTCATCACTATTCCCACACTCTACAACATGCCCATCCTTCATTACCATAATTCGATCTGAAATATATCTTACAACACTAATATCATGACTAATGAAGATCATTGAAACACCAATTTCTCTTTTCAAGGAAATTAATAAATTTAAAATTTGTGCTTGAAGAGATACATCTAAGGAGGATGTGCATTCATCGCAAATTAATACTCTAGGATCTAGTAGTAATGCTCTTGCAATAGCTATTCGCTGAAGCTGTCCACCTGAAAAATGAGAAGGTCTATAAGCTAAGGTATTCTTTGGATCCATACCAACCCTAACTAACATTTCACAAACCATTCTTTCAGTTTCGTCCTTACTAATACCCTTATAATTAATCTTTAATGGCTCTGAAAGAATACTCTTAATTGTAAAGTAAGGATTCATTGTTTCCTTTGGAGATTGGAAAATAAATTGAACTGAGCGTCTAAAGGTGTGTTTATCATCGCCACTTA
>NZ_JAXEGN010000186.1:0-2543 GCF_034103065.1 Bullifex sp.
CAATATAAGGACATTTTATTATCTCGCACTCCCATCTACCATTGAGAGAGTAAGAATCTTCTCTCTCAAACTTTTTATCTATACCTAACATTTCTTTTCCTCCTTTAACCTAATTATAATTAAAACTGAAAGAGGAATTAAAATAAGTGCTGCAGATAAAAATATCATTGGGGTTGGAACATCTTTAATAACTCCTAATTCTGTATATGTCCTTCCTGAATTCTTAATTACATTGTTTCCAATCATAGGGCCTATAATCATAGGAAGTGCGACTGAAAAAATCATTCTAACGCCTTGGAATGAACCTGTTAAGTTATTAGGTGTAGTATCTCGTAGGTTTGCATTAATGGTTGAAAATGCAGAAAGATAACCAGCCATTACTAATAGCGCTGCAATAGTACATGAAATGTATAATCTAAAAATAAACATTAGTATTAATCCAATAAACATTACTACAATTGAGTATAATGCTGTAATACTCTTTCCTTTCTTATCAGCAAGACGCCCAACAATTATAGATATAATTGATGCACCTGTAAGTACTATAGCAAGCATTAAAGCATAATCATAAAAGTGTAGGTATTCTTGAATATAAATAATTAAGTAAGGTAAGAATACTTGAAATGAAGTTGCGATAAATAACAGATTAATTAAATCTAAATACCTTATCTTATTAGCTTTTATTTCCTTAATACTTAGTAATGAAATTAAGTTTTTTAATACATCCTTTTCTTTTTTAATTTCCTTTTTATCTTCTTTTAAAAGGAATAAAGAAATGAGACCTGTAAAAATATTAATTAGACCAAAAATTGCAAAGAATTTTTTCCATTCTCCTTTCTGCGTTAAGCCATCAAAAAGACCAAAAATAATTAACATTGAAATAAGTGATAAAGAGGATAAAACACCTTCAATTTTACCTCGATTTGTTTCATCACTTTGATCTGTAACATATGCATTAAAGGCTGCATCATTTGCTGTTGAACCAAAAAATGTCATTAGACAATCGAGGGCTACAACAGCACTAGCTGCATGTACAGCAGTTTTAAATACATTATTAGAAACTATTCCAAATGCCGCAGTTGATAACCCCCATAGAATATAGCCAAATGAAATTAGAGGTTTTCTTCTTCCTATTTTGTCACTTACTATACCCATTATGAATGTGGTAAGTGTTGCTGTAATAGCAGATAAACTAACCATTAGAGCAATATATGAGGTATCAGGGATAATGGTATTATACAGGAAAACATTTAAATACATGTTTTCTATCGACCATGCTAATTGTCCTGATAATCCAATAAGAATAAAGCTTATCCATAAGCGAGAAGAGATTTTTCTTTGCATATTAAGATTATATACCTTATAATGCAGTACTGTCCAATTATTACTTATTTTTAAAATCCGTCTATATTGACAATATTTAAATAAATGTATTTTATAAGTATATGGAAAGAATTAGGTTTACAAAAAGAATTATTTATTTTATTAAAGAGAAAATAAGTAGGGTAGTATTATTTTTCCTATATAGAGCAACAAAGGTTCTTGCTAAAGAAGATAGCAAAATAATGAGAGAATTTCAGTCATGGGAAAATGGGTTATCAGTAGCTATAAATTGTGCCCTAAATGGCCCTGCTTTATATTTAATTAAAAATGGTAATAAGCTTGCTAAAGTTAAAAAGCTTGAAAAAGCTGATATGAGCCTTAAACTTTCTTCATACAATGTTGATCCTAATTGTTTTGATAAGGTTGCAGAGCTTAGTCTAAACGATGGTGCTATGATTGTTAATCCTAGAGCCTGCTGTGAATTACTCGGCAATTGAATTGCCAGAGCATCGTGGAGTTTAGCCACGGGTGCATCCATGACACCGCTACTGCTTTCTATACAGCTACTTTTAATACATATGGAGTCTTAATCATCTTCATTTGTATTTCTTTTTTATTTACTTGACCATAGAGCCTTAGAATATTGTATGCTCCAACACTGTCAGCATTCCATTCTTTTTCACCATCAACAAAGATTCCTCTTTTAACTCTCTTCTCTTTAGTTGCATACTCCCTACTTACACTTGGAGTTAAAGGAGAACATACACTAGTGTAATATTCTTTTTGACAAATTACACTAAGGCCTGCATCTTCTGCTTTATAAGTAAGCATATCCACAAGCTTCTTAAATGGAAGTGAGTGCATCTTCTGATTTATAACTTCGCCTTTATTAAAATCTTCTCTTAGCCCTGTAATATCTCCAACTATAATAGTATTAATTGAGTTCTCCTCACAGTAATTAATAACTTCTCTTGTTATTTTATGTAAATAATCTGAAGAGCAGTTATTCTTCTTCTCATATAGCCTCTTAATGTGTTTAGAACTCTTAGGATAGATCACTCCTTTCTTATTTTGATCACAATACCATTTTGACTGCACTCTCTCTATTTCTTTAAGATACTTACGCTCAATAGAGAAATACATTCGTCCAACAATAAATGTCTCTCCACTTACATTTGAGTAGCAGGTCATCAAATTATTAAGGCCTAAGTCTATAGAGA
>NZ_JAXEGN010000187.1:0-4083 GCF_034103065.1 Bullifex sp.
TTAGCATAGCTGTTTCTTTTCTTCTTTCCATTACAGCCATTATCATTGTATTTGATATCCCTGCTCCTGCAATAATGAATAGAAATAGAAGCATGACAAATGAACTTCCTTTATCTCCATTCATGATAGCCATAAGATCATCATTTACATCTTCATAGTATTTTGCTTCAAGATTCAGACCAATTATGTCTTGAATTTTTGATGCAAACTTTCTTGATGCAACTGAAGTAAGACCATCAGAAACGGCTATTTCTGTTACTCCTCCATCAAGAAGTAAATAGTTATTTAAATCATCTAAGCTTACAAAGACTTGAGACATGTTGACTTGAGGATCTTCTGAGTTAATTATTCCACAAACCTCTAGATCTATTGTTTCATTAAATCCCATTAAACCTGTAGTTGAAAGTGTTACTATATCTCCAACTTTAAGATGTAATTTATCTGCAATAATGGAACCTAAAACAATTTCATCTTCATTTTTTAACCAAGATCCATCAGAAATACTCTCACTTAACTTAAAGACAGCTTTATCTTTTTTACTATCAACACCAACTAAAATAGCATTTAGAGAAAATTCACTATCTTCTTTATCATTGTAGCTAATAATTTCACATACAGATTTATACCTAGGAGTATATGAAATCCCCATATTATCGAGCTTTTCAGATGCGTCTTTATAAAGTGAATAATCAATTAGAATATCTGTTGGTAATTCCTTTCTTTTTTCAAAATACCCAGGACTGTAGATAGTAACTTCTGAGCTTTCATAGGAAAGGAGGTTATATGTAGACATATCAAAAATGCCTCTAATAAGTCCATCAACCACAGTAGAAACTAGAACAGAAACTAATACAGCTATAATTGTAATAATTGTTCTTGTTTTGTAGCGGGCTAAGTTCCTTAGTGAGAGCTGTAAACTCCTTAACATCCCTTATCCTCCACAACCTTTCCGTCCTTTAAGATTATTACTCTTTCTACATTTTCCAAAACCTCTTGGTCGTGAGAAGAATAAATTATAGTTAATCCATATTTGTGACTTAAATCAGATAACAGAGCTAGGATGAGCTGACTATTTTTGCTATCAAGATTAGCAGTTGGTTCATCTGCTAAAATAATTCTAGGTTTTCTAACAATTGCTCTAGCAATAGAAACTCTTTGCTGTTGTCCTCCAGAAAGCTGACCTGGACGTCTATCTTCATACCCTTCAAGTCCTACTGCTTTGAGTGCTTCTTTTGCTGCTTGCTTTGGATCTTTAATTCCAATTTTGTTCATCTCTTCCTTATTAAGAGGTTTAAAAGCAAGTTCAACATTTTCAAGTGCACTAAGAACTGGAATCAAATTATAACTTTGGAAGATAAAGCCAAGATTTAACTTCCTGTAAGTAGTTTTTTCTTTTTCACTCATCTTAGCAATGCTATTATTATCAATGATAATATCTCCAGATGTAATGCTATCAAGGGTACCAATTAAGTTTAATAAAGTAGTCTTTCCAGAGCCTGACGCACCACTAAAGGCAACTATTTCATGATCTTTTATTGTTAAATTTATTTCATCAAGAGCGTATACGTCCTCTTCACCTGTTTTATATATTTTTACAAGAGATTTTATTTCTATCATAGTTATCTCTCCTTATAGATAAAATTTTATCGATATCTTGTATCATTGCTTTGCAAATAATTATTTGTCAAGACTAACGTTTTATTTAAAATAATGTTTCAACAAATGAAATGTTATTATAGCTACCTAACGATAGGTAGTCAATCAAATATCATAATATTTATGGTAAAAACCATGTGAAATACACCTTATTTTATTGCTATTTGATTGTCAAACTTTTCTAAGTCTGATAATTAACTACTAAGGTCGTTAGTCTACACTGACAAAGAAATAAATGTATATTAACATTTAATTAAATGAGTCTCTTAGGGGGAACCATGAAAAAAATAATTACTCTATTATTAGTTTTAAGTTTAGCTTTTTCTTTATTTGCAGGGGGTTCTGCAGAAAAAAATGAAACAGTTAAAAAAGATATAATAACAATGGCTATTCCAGTTGATCCAGATGGGTTAGATCCTCAGTTAACTGCATCTGCTAGTACATTCCAAATATCAAGCAATATCTATGAGACATTAATCACTGTTGATGATAAAGGTGAAATAATACCAGCTTTAGCAAGTTCTTGGAGTGTAAGTGAGGATGGGTTAGCAATAACCTTTGTCTTAAGAGATGGAGCTGTTTTTTCTAACGGAAATCCTTGTGATTCTTTAGCTGTTAAAGCTTCCTTTGATAGATTAACAAGTGATATTAGTGTTAGACGTGCAGATTATTCATTTATCACTTCAATTGAAACTCCAAATGCAAATACTATTGTATTTAAAATGGACAAATTAAATGTTGCGGCTCTATCATCATTTGCATATCCATGGGCTGCAGTTGTAGATGCCTCAGCAGAAAACTTAAGAAATAAACCTGTAGGTACAGGTCCATATGTATTAACCTCTTGGACTGCTCAGCAGGATTTAGTATTAGATTTAAACAAAGATTATCCATATGAAGTAAAAAATGAAGGTGTAAGGTTTGTCATTATGCCTGATTTAACTGCTGAAATTACAGCATTAAATGCGAAAGAGGTTGATTTAATTTTAATTACAGGTGACCTTGCTTCTGCTGTTGAAAATAAGGGTTACAACATCATTAGTGTTGCTGGTAATGGTTTACAGCTCATGGCAATGAACTCATCAAATAAAGCATTAAGTGATATCAGAGTACGACAGGCTATTAACTATGCTGTAAATAAGGATGAAGTTATTGAAGCTGTATGGTGGGGCTATGGTAAAAAGATAGGTTCTCACTTTCCTGTTGTCTTAAAGGACTATGTAGACTACTCAGAAAACTATTCTTACAACCCTGAAAAAGCCAAAGAACTTTTAGCTGAAGCTGGATATGCAAATGGATTAACACTACGTATGGATTTACCAAAGAACTATCAAGAGTATGTAAATGCAGGTATTGTTATTGCCCAATCATTAAAGAAGGTTGGTATCACGGTTGATATTAACATTGTTGAATGGGCTTATTGGCTTAGTGAAGTTTATGTAGGAAGAAACTATGATTTAACAGTAGTTGGACACACTGGACGCTTGGACCCATATGCACTACTTGTAAAGTACCTTTCTTATGGTAATGAAAACTATTTTAACTATGCTAATAGTGAAGTTGATGCGTTACTTGAAAAATATCAGAGTGAACTTAAGGATAGTAAAAGAAGTGAGTATGTTAAACGCATACAGGAAATCTTAGCTAACGAGGTTCCAGCACTATATATTCAAGATCCTATTCAGATATTTGTTGCTCAGAGTGACATTTTTGGATTTAAAGCTTATCCTATTAATATCTATCAGATGAAGGAAGTATATAGGACAAAGTAATGCTTAAATACGCACTCAAAAGGTTACTATCGTCGCTTGCGGTCATCTTCTTTGTAACTCTAATTACTTTTTTTGTAATTTCTGTTATTCCAGGGGACCAAGCTATCCTTGCATTAGGGCTTGATGCTACACAGGAAAGCCTAGACACATTACGCTCCTCTCTAGGACTAGATAGACCTTTTGTAGTTCGTTATTTTGAATGGCTTGTTGATGCAATAAAATTAAACTTTGGATATTCTGCGGTATATGGAGAGAGTGTAGTAAAGCTTATAGCATCACGTCTCCCTGTTACATTTTCGCTAACTGTATTTTCAATATTAATTGCCTCAATTTTCTCTTCTCTTCTTGGGTTAATCGCAGCTTTAAATAAAGGTAAGGTGTCAGACGGAATAATAAGAACAAGTGTTCTAGTTATTTCATCACTTCCTTCCTTTTGGGTTTCACTAATCGCATTAATAGTGTTTTGTGGGAAATTAAATTTGTTCCCTGTAAATGGATATATTGCTCCAAATGAAAGCTTTTTTGGCTTTTTAAGGAGTATTACATTAGCATCCTTCATCCTTGCTTTTGGAGAGCTTGCTTTAATGACAAGAATGTTTCGCTCCTCCCTTGTAAGGTCACTTGCTGATGATTATATGATTAGCTGTGATGTTAA
>NZ_JAXEGN010000188.1:0-12242 GCF_034103065.1 Bullifex sp.
ATTAACAACAGGTAATAATGTAGTTGTTAAGTCTAGAATAAAGAATAATACTCCTTCTGAAATTAAAGATGAAACAATAATTGAAGAAAATATTATTTGCTCTCAAAAACATAGAGAATACTTTGTGAGTAAATTAGGAAAGAGCTTTTCTTTTAAAGTACCTTTCCAAAAGTGGCTTAAGGCTAATGCTGGTAAAACTTATCTCGAAGCTGTTAATGCATATAAGGATGTTATAAAGGAAAAACAGGAAATAGACCCTCAGTTTGAATATAATGCTTACGTTAAAGCTTTCTTTTCCACTTGTAAAGGATATAATCTTAATGATGCAATAAGGTGTTGGAACTATAAGAAAGCAAAAGCCTTGCATCCTATTTTTGAAGAATCAGATCTTGAAGTGTTGGAGAAATAATGTTTAAAAAGAGTGTTTATATTTTTATCATATTACTTTGTTTTGTTAGTTGTACAAGTAAAGAAAAAGAAAGTATGACTGTTAATATTGTTGATGGTGTAACACTCTATAATGGTGTTGAAAGAAGATACTTCGAAATTTGTGATGGTAAAGAGGGGGAGATAAAAGTATCCTTATTAAAAGAAAGTGGAACTTTCGGCTTAAAGGTCTCTTCTTTAGATAATCCTTCATATATCCCATATATTGGTTCTGATTGCCCTGAATATTTCGTAGTAAACTTAAAGGAGAGTGGTGAGTATGAAGCTATTATTACTGCAGAAAATTATAAAGGGACCTTTATGCTGGAGTTTAGTGAGAAATGATGCAAAGAGATTTGACCCATGGTAATGTAACTTCTTCTTTACTCTTATTTTCATTACCCATGATTTTGGGAAATCTTCTGCAGCAATGTTACAATGTAGCTGACACCCTAATAGTTGGTAGAGCAATTGGTTCTGATGCCCTAGCTGCAGTTGGCTCATCATTTACATTAATGACATTTCTTGTTTCAGTAATTTTGGGCCTTGCAATGGGAAGTGGAACACTTTTTTCAATTAGATTTGGGCAAAGAGATGAGGAGGGAATAAAGGATGCTGTAGCTGCAGCGTTTTTCCTAATAGCTATTATTACAGCACTAATTACTTTAATTACCTACTTAACAATTGATTATCTTGATACCTTCTTAAGTGTCCCTAATAGTATTTGGCCAATAATGAGAAGTTATCTATTAGTTATTTATTTAGGGATTCCTGCAATCTTTCTTTATAATTTCTTTTCTTCATTTTTAAGAGCTTTAGGTGAAGCAAGAACTCCTCTAATGTTTTTAGCTCTTTCCGCTATCTTAAATATCCTTTTGGATATTGTATTTATAGTTTTCCTTAATACTAGAGTTGTTGGTGCTGCTACTGCGACAGTGCTATCACAATATGTAGCAGGAATTGGAATTGCACTTTACTCATATAAGCACTCTAGATTATTGAGAGGTACCATCAAGATAAAACGAGTTAAGAAGGAAGTGTTAAAGACTTTATCAAGTTTTTCGTTTTTAACTTGTTTGCAACAATCGGTAATGAACCTAGGTATCTTAATGGTTCAAGGCCTTATAAATAGTTTTGGACCAATAATAATGGCTGCATATGCTGCTGCAGTTAAAATTGATGCTTTTGCTTATATGCCTTCCCAAGAATTTGGAAATGCGTTCTCAATATTTATTGCACAAAATAATGGAGCAAGAGAAAAGGAGCGAATCAAAAAGGGAATAAAGGTTGCATTTTCTATTTCAACTATTTATTGCTTGCTAATGGCTTTTATTTTAAATCTTGGTTCTAATTGGTTAATGAGATTATTTATCTCAGATAGTACCATTGTTAATGAGGGTGTTAGATACTTAAGAATAGAAGGTTCATTCTATATAGGAATAGGGTATCTTTTCTTGCTTTATGGTTTATTTAGAGCCTTAGCTAAACCAGGAATAAGTTTATTATTAACAATAATTTCATTAGGGACAAGAGTAGTACTTGCTTATATTTTATCTGCATTTATTGGAGTAGTTGGTATTTGGGCCTCAATTGTTATAGGATGGTTTTTTGCTGATACTATTGGCTTATTATTATATTTATGTTGTTTGAAAAAAGCATAGGAAAAAATATTATTTTATTTCTTAAATCTTTTCCTACCGCATTTGATTATGCTACTACTTTATTATGGTTGTATACATACATGGGGCTGGTGGAAGTGCTAGCGAAGCTGAATTTTATAGAGAAATTTTTAGTGAAGATGTAATAGGACTTGATTATAAAAGTAACACTCCTTGGGATTTTAAAGAAGAAACAAAGGTCTTCTTTGAAGAAAATAAGGACATTGTCTTAATTGCAAACAGTATTGGAGCTTATTTTGCAATGCTATGTAATTTTTCGTTTCGTAAAGCATTCCTTATTTCTCCTGTTGTCGATATGAAAAGGTTAATTGAAGGCATGATGAGAGAAAGAAATATTAGTTTAAAGGAGCTTGAAGAGAAGAAAGTAATAGCCGATTTATCTTGGGATTACTATACTTTTGCCTGCAATAATATCCCTCATATTAATAGCATAGCTCATATAGCTTATGGAGAGTTTGATAACCTTACTTCCTTAAAAACAATTTCTTCTTTTGCAAAGGAAAATAATGCAACATTAGATATTTTGAAAAATGGAGAGCATTACTTTCACACTCCTGAGGAAATGGATTTTCTTGCAAATTGGATTAGTAAATATAAATAAGACATACAGTTGTCATGTTTGGTGCTATATAATAGTGCCATGAAAAGTGAAAGACAATTAGCAATTCTTACAGTACTTCTTCAAAAGGATATTATTACAATATCTGAGCTTGCTAAAAAACTAGAGGTAAGTACTAGGACGATACAAAGAGATATAGATGATTTAAATCTCTCTGGAATTCCTATCGTTTCAAAGCAAGGGCTTGGTGGTGGTATTTCAATTTTAGATAGCTTTAAGCTTGATAAAACACTATTAAGTAGCAATGAAATGGCAGCAATACTATCTGGATTAAGAAGTCTAGATAGTGTTAGTAAGAGTAATAGTAACCGCTATTTAATGGAGAAACTTAGTGCGGGCTCTTCAAATATTATCACTGGTAGTGAGTATATGCTAATTGATCTCTCTTCTTGGTTTCATGATGATGTAACCGAAAAGATTAATACTTTCAAGAATGCAATCAGTAAAAGAAAACTCGTATCATTTAGATACATAAGTCCTACAAGTGATGAGATACGAAAGGTAGAACCATACTATTTGGTATTTCACTGGTCTAATTGGTATGTTTGGGCGTATTCAATTGAGCGTTCTGCTATGAGACTATTTAAGCTTAATAGAATAGAAAATATTTCTACCTTAGATGAAACCTATATTAATAGAAATCCTTCATTGCCATCTCTTTCATCTCAAAACATCTTTGACCAAGGACAAGAAGTAAGTGTTGCCTTTGATAGCAGTGTTAAATGGCGCCTTTATGAGAATTTTGGAAAAGAGAATTTATCACATCTTCCTGATGGCAGGATCCTTTTTAAGGGAAGATATGCAGATGAAGATTATTTTCTAACCTTTTTATTAACATTTAAGGATAAGGCAGAAGTATTAGAGCCTAAATATTTAAGAGAAAAGATTTGCACATTTTGTGATGAGATAAGAGGCATATATGAAAAAATGGTTTAATGAAGAGTATGAATTTGAATTAACTGTTAAAGGATATCTTAGAGGTGATAAAACTGAAGGATTATGTAGGAATGGAGAAGAAATAGGGGATGTTTATCACTCAACTTATGGTTCTCCTGTAAATGAAGAAGGTTTTGGAATTTGCCCTAAATTAATGATGATTGTTTACCCAATAATGGAAGCAATTAGAAGTGGTGGTAGCTTAAAAAATATCGGGGGAAGTGATGTTTTTGAGAAAGATATTGTATGTCCTGATGGCTGTGTGATTTTTCATCTTTCAGCAAAACCATTAAATAACCCTAATTTTTATACAGGAGAGATTGTTCATGAAAATTGATGGTAAAAAGAGCGAAAAAGAACTGTATAACCCAAAGAAAGAGCCGTCTATAATCAATGTTCCACCTATGTGGTATATAGTTGTAAAAGGAAAAGGGAATCCAAATGAAGAGGAAGGAGAGTATAAAAAGGCTTTAGAAAAATTATACATTGTTGCATTTACAATAAAAATGGATAAGAAACAGGTTTTTGACTATGTAGTACCTCCTCTTGAAGGCTTTTGGTATCAAGAAGGAGTTGTTGGTGTCGATAATAGTAATAAGGAATCTTTTTGTTGGTATTCTGTAATTCGACTTCCAATTGAAATTACTCAAGAAGAGTTTAACTACTATTTAACCATTTGTGAAAAGAAAAAGAACTTAGATTTTTCTAATGTTAAATTGGTTAAAGTTGAAGAAGGCTTATGTGTTCAATGCATGCATATTGGGTCCTTTGACAGTGAATCCTCTACAATAAATATGATGGAAGACTATCTATCACAAAATGGATATGTATTTGATTATACCGATAATAGATTACACCATGAGATTTATCTTTCTGATCCAAGAAGATGCAAAGTCGAGAACTGGAAAACTATTATTCGTATTCCAATAAGGAAAAGTTAATGGCAAGTATGTGGAGTCCCTGGAGAGGGTGTAAAAAGTGTAGTACTGGTTGTCTTCATTGTTATATTCATAAAGGTGATGCAAAACGAGGTATTAACACTTCTAATATTATTAAGACTAAGCAATTTGATTATCCAATTGCTAAGAATAAAAATGGATCATACAAGATGAAAGCTGGTCTTGTTTATCTATGCTTTTCTACTGACTTCTTGATAGAAGAAGCTGATGCGTGGAGAGAAGATGCTTGGCGCATGATAAAGGAAAGGAGTGATTGTCACTTTTTATTCTTAACTAAGCGAATAAGCAGACTAAAGGATTGTTTACCTCCTGATTGGAATAATGGTTATGAAAACGTAACTATTTGCTGCACAATTGAGGACCAAGATAGTGCAGATAAAAGGTTATCTATTTTTACTTCATTGCCGATAAAGCATAGAGTAATTACTGCTCAACCATTAATTGAGAAAATAGACATATCTAATTATTTAGATAATATTGAGGAGGTTGTTGTCGGCGGTGAATCTGATAAGGAAGCACGTATATTAGATTATTCTTGGGTGTTATCAATTAGAGAACAATGCCTAAATGCTAATGTTAATTTCACCTTTAGACAACTTGGTACTCATTTTGTAAAAGATGGACAATCTTACACAATTAAAACAAATTTACTAATGAGCCAAGCTAGAAAAGCTAATATAGATATTAAAATAAGGGATAAAAATGCAATATATACAAATTACTTCTGAAAATTTAGATAAAGAACATATTTGTTGTTCGATCTCCTCTAATAAAGATATTTCTGTAAAAAGTAAGAAGAACTGGCTTAGAGAACGATTTGAGGATGGTCTTGTCTTTTATAAATTGGACCAAAGAGGAAAGTGCTTTATCGAGTACATTCCAGCAGAAAAATCTTTTTATGGGGTCCATGCACCTGATTTTATGCATATTAATTGCTTATGGGTTTCTGGAGTATTTAAAAATAACGGACATGGAAAAGCACTGTTGGAGCATTGCATAAATGATTCAAAAGCTAAAGGGATGAAAGGTCTTACAGTAATAAGTTCAAAAAAGAAATTACCTTTTTTAGCAGATTCTTCATTTTTAGCTCACTATGGATTTATTGAATGTGATAGTGCTGAACCATATTTTACTTTAATTTATTTACCTTTTTCTAATAATGTCGAAAAGCCATTCTTCTTAGATAGTGTTAAGGCACCAGTATTAGATGATGGTTTTATTTTATACTATTCCAATGGTTGTCCTTTCACAGAAAAATATGTTCCTTTAATTGTAGATGTCTTTAATAAGCATAATATTTCTATCAAGGTTATAAAACTAGAGAGTGTAGAAGATGCAAAAGCTTCCCCATGTGCTTGGACAAACTTCTCACTCTTTTACAATAAAAAGTTAGTAACTCATGAAATCTTGAGTGAGAAGAAGACTGAAGAAATAATTAATAAATTGGTAATCAATTGCTAATAGATAAAAAATGGACCGAGGTGCAAGCTCGGTCCAACCTGTTTATATACTTTCAAAACTTATTTAGCTGTTACAAATAGTGTCATGTTTCCGCTTGTAGCGTTGAGGTGACCATTTTCAACTTCAACAACTGAACCGAAATCATCAAAAACACAGAAATCAAAATCTGAAGTAGCTGAGTTTGACATGATGTCAAATGAACCATCTTCTGAGAAAGAGAATGTTGTCTTCTCTTCAACAACTGCTCTGAGAGTAAGTGTGCATGACTGTGTCTTTGCAGAGATGGCTGTCATCGCTGTAAGAACTAATAAAACTATGCACAAAACTTTTTTCATTTCCTCTTTCCTTGTTACACTTTGAACATACAACATATTCGTGTACGAAGTCAATATGAAATAAGTTAATTTTATATAATAAAAGGAATTAACATGTGACATCAGAACTTGTTACATTACATATAACATTGTACATGGTTCGTACCTATGACAAACTTATTTTCTTATATATAGAAATGTTTGTACGCTAAATGTTAGAAGTGTACGAAGTTTTTCGTTGTTTTATGCGTTAAAATGGGGATTTTATGAATGTCATAAGTAAACTTCTGACATTAACCACAACATTGAACAAAGTACAAAAATGTACGAAGTTGTTTTTATAATAAAAATTTTAACTTTTTTTATTTGTACTAGCAAAAATGAGTAAAAATCCTTAGATTGTGAGCATAAAAGGATTCTTTTTTATTATGAATATCTATTTAGATTTATTTCTAACGTTTGCAAAGATGGGAGTAATGACCTTTGGTGGAGGTTATGCAATGCTTCCAATACTTCAAAAAGAAGTAGTACAAAAGAAAAAATGGGCAAGTGATGAAGAGATTATGGATTACTTTGCAATTGGACAGTGTACTCCAGGTATTATTGCAGTTAATACTGCTACCTTTGTTGGTCAAAAGACTGCAGGTAATTTAGGTGGCGTCATTGCAACACTTGGTATTGTTTTTCCTTGTTTTGTCATTATTTCGCTTTTAGCAGGTGTTATTGAGACATTCTCACACCTTGTATTTGTTCAAAAGGCTTTTGCTGGAATTAGAATTTGTGTTTGCGTATTAATTTTAAATGCGGTTATGAAGCTTTTTAAGAAAGCTATTGTTGATAAACCAACTTTAGTAATTTTTATTATAGTTACTATACTTGCTTATTTTACAGCAATTAATCCTATTGTATTTGTTGTTACTGCGGCTTTAGCAGGAATAATAATTCAGAGTATCAAAGGGAGGAATGCTAAATGATGGTATTACTTCAGCTCTTTTATGAATTTTTTAAAGTAGGTCTTTTTGCTGTTGGTGGTGGTATGGCTACTATCCCATTTTTATATGATATAGCTGAAAGAACAAACTGGTTTACTCAGATGGATTTAATGAACATGATTGCCGTAAGTGAATCAACACCAGGACCTATTGGTGTAAATATGGCAACTTATGTTGGTTATGTAACCGGAATGGGACAGGGGGGAATAGTAACTGCTATTCTTGGTTCCTTAATTGCTTCTTTAGGTCTAGTAGCACCATCTATTATTGTCATATTAATAGTTGCAAAGTTCTTACAGAGTTTTAGAGATAACAAGTATGTTAATAATGCTTTTTATGGTTTAAGGCCTACCTCTGCAGGTTTAATTGCTGCTGCAGGACTAAGTGTAGCAGTAACAAACCTTCTTAATCTTACACTTATTAAGAATGCAGGATTGTGCATTGAGGCTGTAAATTGGAAGGGATTAATCCTTGCAGTTGTACTTTGGATTTTTACAAATAAAGTTAAAAAGACAAAGAATCTTCACCCAATTATTTTTATTGGTATTTCCGCTGTTGTAGGTATAGTTTTCTCATTCTAACTACTTTAATGCCTTTAAGGCTTTAATAATTGGACCCTTCTTTTCATCATCTAGCATAATATACGAAGCTATTGTTGAAGGAAGGGTTTTTAATAAATTCTTTAAAAAGTCATCAAAATCTGTTGCTCCTGTTCTTTCTATCATTTCAAATAGAGCTTCTACAAAAAGCTGTCTATCCTTATCAGAGAGGTTTGTAAGAACCTTATTAATCTTTAAATTTCTTTTAATTGCATCTCTTGATAGCTTTTTTGCTTCAACTAAACCATCTTCATAAACTTGCCAAGTAAATGGATCATGCTGCAAGAGAGAAACACTAGAACTTCTAATTATTCTAATATTCTCTGGATTTTTTAGAAGTAATCCTATAACAGAGGATTGTGGAACAATTTTAACAATCTTTTCTGATATTCTTCTATAGCCTTCACTATCTAAGGCCTCAAGGGGGAACCCTGGTCCATCAAAGGAATAGACAGAAATAATCTTATCTTGGATTTCCTCACTAGCATTGAATGCGGAATATATAGCAAGGTTTCCTCCTTTTGAGTGCCCTCCAATTATTATTTTATTTGCTTTTGAGCCAATTTTACTTAAGTATTTTAACGCTTCAGTTTGTGATGGAATTGGATACTTAAATGCCATGTTAAAGTCTTCCTTCCATCCTGTGAAAGAGGCATCTGTTCCTCTAAAGGCAATAAATATTGTATCTTTATCTATATCAAAGGTAATGGCATAGAATTGCTTTTCACTTTCTTGATCTAGTTTTTGAACTTTATTTCTTACTCTAATATCTCTGTATCTTGGAGATGCTACGAGTGTCATAAACATTTCTCTAGCTTGTTTAGGATTAAATGTTCCATTAAAGAAAGTATCATAATACTCAAGATAGTTAAGATCTTTTATTTTTAAGCCTTTAGCTGTTTTAATTTTATCGAAAAATGAAGGGAAATCAAAATAAGAAAAGTAGCTAAATACTAAGGCATCAAGTTCATTAAGAGCTTTCTTTTCAAAGGTTTCAAAACATGAAGAAGTGTAATTAACAAGATTATCCATATCAGTAATATAATATTTTTTATATCAACTTGAGTAGTTTATTGTTTAAATTGAGATTGATAGCTATTAAAATTTATAAGCTATGAAGGATGTTAAGATAACTGTAATTAGAAAGACAGAGTATAAAGATTTGATAGAAAAATATGAAAACACTGTTAATAATCCATGCTGTGTAAATGAAGGGGAAATATACATATCTCAAAATGCAAATTTGCCAGAGGGGTTTTGCCAAAGCGCATGGCATGATTTATACCCTTTTGTTTTTGCACTCTCTTCTGGTTCAAATAGTATTTATGATAATTGGATGAAAAACCCTCATAGTGCAATGATTTCTTGTAATGATGGATTTCGACCTGTTAGTTTTCTTTTAGAAGTTGAGGAATAATTATGAAATTTATAAGCACAAAAGAATTTATATATAGAAATGCAAGGCCTCTTGATGTTGCAAGATTTAAATTTCTATTTGGATTTGGCACCATAGATGATGTGTTAAATTGTTTATCATATTATCAAAATGAAGATGGTGGCTTTGGCCATGGTTTAGAACTAGATTGTTTAAACCCTAATTCTTCTCCTATGCAAACATTAGTTGCAACCCAAATAATTAATGAAATAGGAGGGCTAAATAAAGAACATAATATGATTTGTGGAATATTAGATTATCTTTCATCAAAAAAAGACTTTGATGGTAGCTTCTGGGCAAATACTATTGCAACAAATAATGACTATCCTCATGCTCCTTGGTGGAATTATAATCCAAACGTAAAATCTTATAATCCAACGGCATCACTAGCAGGTTTTATCCTTTTGTATGGTGAAAAAGATAGTGAGATATATAATATTGCTAAAAGAGTAGCAAAAGAAGCATATTTATATTTCAAAAATAATTGTCCTATTGAGTCAATGCACACTGTTGTTTGTTTCGTGGAACTATATGAATATTTAAAACAAGCTGATGTTAATCTAGTTGATATGGATGAGTATTATTCACTACTCATAAAACAGCTTTCAGCTCTTTTATCTGTAGATACCACAAATTGGGATAAAGAATATGTTGCAAGACCTTCACTTTATATTTCTTCAAAAGAAAGTGATTTTTATAAACCATTTATCAATGAGTGTAAAAGTGAATGTAATTTTATTAGGAATACTATGAAAAACGATGGTACTTGGACAATAAATTGGGAATGGGATTCTTACCCCGAAGAGTGGGCTGTAGTAAAAAACTATTGGAAATGTGATCAAGCTATAAGAAATTTAAAATTCTATTTCGGTGTTAGTAATTGAAATAAAACGGAACCTGATTATTTCAGATTCCGTTTTCATATATCGGGCAGACTGGACTCGAACCAGCTACCACATGGTCCCGAACCATGCATTCTACCAGGTGAACTACTGCCCGATTTGTCAAAAATCATATTCTATTTGATAATAAATGAAAAGGGGCACAGTTGTTAGCTGTGCCCTTAAAATGTTTATTTTTGAATCATTTTTTCTTGAGGTATTTAACACTATCGAGAGCAACTGCTGCGATAATGATGATACCCTTGAATACGAACTGAAGGTTAGTATCGATACCTAAGAATGTAAGACAGTATGTTAAGCTTGTGAAGATGATTACACCAAGTACTGCACCACCAATCTTACCAATACCACCATTAAATGAAATACCACCTACTACACAAGCTGCGATAGCATCAAGCTCGAAGCCCTGACCTGTACCAGCAGATGCGTTAGCTCTGAATGCTTCTAAGAATGATCCACATCCATAGAAAACACCAGCCATGATAAATACACATAATGTTACTTTAAATACTGAAATACCTGATACAGCTGCAGCTTCAGCGTTACCACCTACTGCATACATGTTTTTACCGAATGTGGTTTTATTCCAAATAAACCATGCAACGATAATAGCAATTACAGCTGGAATGATGAGTTTTGGGAATGTAATAAGTTGTCCACCACTTACACCTAAAATCCATCTACCACCAATTGCATCTTTAATTCCAGCATCAATAGAACCTACAGGTGTACCTGTTGTTCCGAAGAACAAGAGACCGTATATAATAAGCTGTGTTGAAAGGGTTGAAATAAAAGGGTGAATCTTTAACTTAGCTGTGAATACACCTGCAAAGGATGAGAATGCAACACAGAGAAGTATAGAAACAAAAAGTGACATTACAACTCTAACAAACATTGGAAGTGCAGTGAAATCCCATGGACCCATACCGAAGAACTTAACAATGTTAACACCTGGGTGAAGGATGAGACCTGTTGTTACAGAACCAAGTGCTACCATTCTACCTACAGAAAGGTCAGTTCCTGCAAGGAGGATTAAGCCTGCTACACCAAGAGCATAGAACATTCTTGTTGAGCTTTGTTCGAGAATTGTGAAGATGTTAGGTAATGAAAGTAGGTTACCTTTTCCTGTTGCTGGCGCTAATACAATACAGATAATGAAGAATACGATGATAGCAAGGTAAAGACCATTATCTAATAAGAATTTAGAAAGCTTGAACTTATTTACATAATCAGTAAACTTAAGCTTCATATTTTCTGCAAAGTTAGTTTTACCATTTCTTAAACTTCTGTTTGTTTGAACGTGGTCAACATAAGCTTGGTTCTTAGCTGCTTTAGAGCGGTCTACTTTAGTTGTATATTGGCTCTTTGCATCGAAGAGAGCTGACTTTGCTTCATATTTAATTGTATCAATTTCAGCTTTTCTTTCTTTTGGATCTGAAATAGTAACTTTACTAATTCTTTCCTCTAAGCGAGTTTTAACAGCAGCACACTGTTTGTCATACTCAGCTTTATAAGCTGCAATGTTTGCATTTTCCTCTTCTTTAACTCTATCTTCAATTTTCTTTGAAAGATCATTTACATAAGCTACTGCTTCTTTTGTAAGACTATCAATTTCTGCCTTATGCTTAGCTGCATCAGCTTTTGCTGCTTCTACATCTTTTGCATATTGGCTAAGGAGCTTATCCTTTGCCTCTTGCGAAAGCATCTTACTTTTCTTTGTTGTATAAATTAACTGTTTTGTGTCAGCGAGCTTGGTAACACCATCTTGGCGTAGTGCCGCAAGTTTACTCTTATAACCTTGAAGTTTTACATCTTCTTCAAGAGAAAGAGGTATATTATTAATTGCCATTTGTTCCTCCTTATAGATATTTAGCTGAAAGTCTTAAAAGCTCTTCTTGGTTTGTTTCCTTAGTATTAACA
>NZ_JAXEGN010000189.1:0-2090 GCF_034103065.1 Bullifex sp.
ATCAAGTCTAGCCTGCTTGTTTTCACTAGTTTTCTCAATATCATCTGTTAAGGTTAATACGTTTCTTGAAAGTCTCCATAAGATCTCAGCCTTTTCACTGTTATCAGCTGCCTGATTAAGACTCTTCTCAAGGTACGCCTTATCTGTTTGATAGTCATGAACATTGTAGAACTGGTAATCACTATAAGCAGGATTAAATGCTGCAAATAGTGTTGATGCAATGATTAACATCATCACAATAGCTAATAGTTTTTTCATTTTTTATCTCCTAGTGCATTAGTAATCTTACAATTTTATCCTTTAGATTACTATTATATGGTGCATACCTAACTGGTATGTCTAAAAGAAGACTCTTTCTTAGGATACTCTTCTCATGTGTGAAGGTATCAAAGCCCTGCTTTGAGTGGTATGAACCAAGACCTGAGTTACCAACTCCTCCAAAAGGCATATTCGGAATAGTTAGATGTACAACACAGTCCATGACACATCCACCACCAAAGGTAAGAACCTCATGAGCTTTTTTTACTCTCTCATTATTCTTTGAGAAAATATAGAATGCAAGAGGCTTTTCTCTTTGTCTTATAAATTCTAATGCATCGTCAAAGGATTTATAAGTAATTAAAGGTAAAATTGGAGCAAAGATTTCATCACACATAAGTGGTGATGATAAATCAGGCTTCTCAATTAAGGTTGGTTCAATTTTTAATGTGTTGTTATCAAAGCCTCCGCCAATTACTATTTTACCACACTTAAGAAGGCTCTTTGCTCTTTCAAAGTGCTTTTCATTAATTATCTTTGGTAAATCAGGTGATGTAATAGGATTAGTTGAGAACATTTTTGTAATAGCATTTTTAAACTCTACTACAAATCTATCCTTTACCTTTTCATCTATTAAAAGATAGTCAGGTGCTACACAGGTTTGTCCTGCATTTAAATATTTTCCCCATGCAAGTCTAGTTGCACTTAGCTTAATGTTTGCACTCTCATCAATAATTACAGGGCTTTTTCCTCCTAGCTCAAGTGTAACTGGAGTTACATTTTTACTAGCAGCTGCCATTACTACACGACCAACATTAGGACTTCCTGTAAAGAAGATGTGGTCAAATCTTAAATCGAGTAAGTCTTGGTTTGCTTGGTGACCACCCTCAACAACATATACAAGTCCTTCCTCAAAGAACTCTCCAAGTACCTTCTTTAAGGCCTTACTAGTATATTCTGAATATCTTGAAGGCTTCAGTATTACAGTACAGCCAGCTGCAAGTGCAGCTGCTAATGGATTTAATGCTAATTGAATAGGGTAGTTCCAAGGTGAAAAAATTAAAACATTACCCTTTGGCTGCTTGAGAATATATGAGCTTGAAGGAAAGTGTGCTAAAGGAGTTCCGACTCTCTTCTTTTTAGCCCATGTCTTTGTATGCTTTATTAAATGATTAATCTCACTATATACAACACCTAGCTCTGTCTCATAGCCTTCAAAATGAGTTTTTCCTAAATCCTTATATAACGCTTCTAATAAAAGAGATTCATTAGATTTCATAGCACTTTTAAGAGTCTTTAAATTCTTAATTCTCTCTTTTATTGAAAGAGTTTTACCACTTTTAAAGTACTCATCTTGCTTCTTGCGAACAATTAAATATTCTTCATTCATAATTTTATTTTGACAAATAATGTATTAGCTGTCAATAAAACTAGACACGTATGAAATTAAATAAAATAGGGAAATGATTTTTAAGAAAAGTGCTAAGAAATTAAAATTCTAGATTAAAATATTCTTTATCCTTCTTTGGTTTTCCAGGAAGGATTTTTTGTACCTCCTAAAAAAATAATAAAAAATTTTTAATTCATTTTATCTTAAAGAAATAATAAATCTTAAGGCTTGGAATTTCATGTTTTTACCTCATTTTTATTACGATTTTTTTAACTTTTATTTGAATTATTAATAGAAACCAAAAAAAGGAGGCAGCGATGGCAAAGGAAAAAGATCGCGCAGCAAAGAATTTTTTCTCTGACCCTAAGATCTTTTCAGAGTTTGTTAATTTATCTCTATTTAATGGAGAAGAAAGAATAAAAGCTGAAGACTTAAGAGAAAT
>NZ_JAXEGN010000190.1:0-9081 GCF_034103065.1 Bullifex sp.
AGGAGATCCATCAATTGAAACACCAAGAGATAAAAGTGGCTTATACCGAAATAAAAAGTCTCTCACTTCTTTTCTATTAAAAAGTGTGCCGTTTGAACAGATTGAAAATTTAATTCTATTTCTTCCAACAAAGCCCTCAAGCACCATACGCTTTAGCATGGTGTCGATTATTTTCCCACAAAGCTCTGGGTGCATTAACGCATCCCCTCCAAGAAGGTCTATTTCATAATTTTTTATGCCAATATCAAAAACACCACTAATTATCATCTGGGTAAACTTATCGACAGAATCTAAACTAACAGTTCCCCTATTACACTTATTTGTTTCATAGCAATACCTGCACCTTAAATTACAGTCGTTTGTAACAATTATTGTAAAAACTTGCCCTCTGTAAGGCTCTGGACAATTAATCAATTTTATAGCCTCCTTTTAAACAGACACATAAGTGCCAGTTAGACGATTAGTTTCAGAAATGGATGAATTTTTACAACTTGAAACGCAGTAGTTACTGCACCCTCTTCCACAAGTTCCTGAACACGAGCCTGAGCAACCACCTGAGCATGTGTTATTGCAATCACCTGAACACCACCAGGTCATATATGAACATGAGCCACTGTGGTGAACAGAGCCTGAGCAGGATGAAGTACATGCGCCAGTACATGCGCTGTGGCAGTTACCAGTGCACCCAGAGCGACAACGAAGAAGGTTGTTTAAGTCAGAAACTGCTTGTGAAATACACTCTAACTGCTCATGCTTAATTTGCATCCCTGCTGTTATCTGACCTATGAAGGATGAGTAGTTTATAGCGTTATAAGCAGCAGACCTAAGAGCTTCAATTTGAGATGCATACATTAAGCCTCCTACACTTACACTTGGAAGGGATGCAGAATTGCCACGTGCTGAAAGTGCACTAGCAAGTTTTGATGATAGGTTATTGAAGTCTGATGCATAGCAAGGCTTTCCTGAAAATGACTCATACTCTGCCATAAACCTCTTCCTTTGATGCACAGTAATGAAGCTCTGAAACCCCATACTTTCTCTTTAGTTCATCTAGCATTTCCCACTCGGCTAACTTTGACAGCTTTATTAAAGGAAGCGTTTCATCAAGACATACTTCAAGTGTCCTTCTATCCATATTAGAAGTACTCATGTTTACAAGTTCTACTAAAGCTTTTGAGGCCTCATGATGCGCCATCAATTGCATGAGTTCATCGTGTGTTAAATTAATTTTTTCCACTTTTTATTTCTCCTTATGACCAATAAGCCTTTGATGCACTATCTGCAGAAGTGGCCTTTGTAGCACTATCAGCAGAAGAAGCCTTGGTAGCAATATCTGCCGAGTGTGCTTTTGTCGCACTATCAGCTTTTGAGGCAGAACCTGCACTTGCGGCATAGCCGACACTTAAAACAGAAGGTGCAACTGCTCTAAGTTCATTTCCGTTCCAAGCAGCTACCCAGGACGGGTTTGAAGAAAGCCCTGCTTTACTGTAAGAAAGAGTTAAAGACCTACCATCACCTGCATCGATTACAATTGAAGCCTTTGAGGCTGTTGAAGCATTACCATCTAAGGCACCGTGAAATGTAGTTGCATACATGTTGTTGAATTTATTGTCTACTCTTCCTATGTCTATGTCTGAAGTACGCTCACTTGCACCAGACTCTGGGAAAATTCCTTCAGTGTAGTTCCCCCTCGATCGTCCAACTGGAACGATTGTAAGTGAAAATGCTGATAACCAATCTGTTGAACTGAAATTAAGAGTTCCTGACGAAGTATTAATAGTAAGTCCTGTAGAGTCCCAGGCTATCGACTTTATGGAAGAAGCAGCTACACTCTTTGCACTTTCACCTTTTCGTGTGTAGGTGAAGGTCTTTGATGTAGATGCATCAATTCTTCCGATTATTCCAGAGGCTACAGTTACATATGATGAACCAGACTTTTTTCTTAAACCCCTAAATCGATACCAAAGAGTTGCTGATGAAGAAGAAAATAGTGTTGAAGAACCAGATGCTATACTGAACGCAGTTGACCTTGGTACCATCTGAGGGGATGAAATGCTTATTGATCCAACCTTCACACCTGATGAGTCAATGAAGTTCCACCCCTCATTTAGTATAGTATAGTCATAGGATACCCTCTTTTTTCTTGAAGTTGAGTAATTGACTGTAAAATCTGATTGAGTTATTTTCTCAGCCTTCATACAACATGTGTAAGCTTCAAATCCGGATACTTTCTCTCTCAAACATATCGGACCTGCAAGTGGAAGCACTGAAATGATATTTGCATAGTCATTTGGTCTATACCATGTAACTCCATCTTTAGATGCTCTAAGTACATTACCATCTGTAAGCAGGAAAGTTGATTCTGCATATGATAGGTGCGCATGTGAAGGTGAAGAAAAACTGAAAGTAACCAAAGTTTCAAAGTAGCCAAGGTTAGATGTTCTAACAACACTACCACCATCAATGGCATAAAGATATGTACCAACCTGTACAAAATCTCTCATTGTACTTTTTACTCCAAATGAAGAGTTTGAAATCTCTGTCCAGGAGGTGCCGTATTCAGATCTAGCTACATGAGTAATAGCGCCTGATGAATTGTTATAGGAAAATGCATAAAAGTAACCATCCATAAAAAGGATAGTCCTCCAGGTTGAAGAGGAATCACCAATTGATGCAGTGTATGGACTAGGATTACTACCATAATTTGAAACTAACGTCCTTATTGTCGAAAGCGCATCGAGGGTTACAAGCCTTCTGTTTCCGAAGGCAGAACCACTGTAGGAGCCCTGATATGGCGATGAAATTTCATTATTTGTAGCAACTTGGGTTGCCCCCGCATTAAAACATAGTCGTTTCATCCCATCATCAGTTACTAGTATGCATGAGCAGCCCTGTGATGCATAATAAGGCGTTGCAATAACATGACCGTATAGCCCAGTTTCTGAGAGCATATTAACCCTATTTTTAAAAACTACTGCTTCATCAGGCACTGCAGGTTTTAACCCTCTCATGCCTACAGTTTTACCAGGAGCTACATCAATGGTGATGGTAGATGAGAACGACTTCCAGGAGGAGCCATCATAATATTCAAGAAGCCCCTCTAACACTTTTTCTCCGTGTATTGAAGTATACGAATACTCTCCTGGTGAACCTTCAAACCTAACTGCAAGCTTTACAGCTGGGGTAACTGCAGTGGCACTTCCATCTGCATTTGTGTCAATGAAGTATCTTCGAGTTGTGCGCTCTGCTTCAGAAAGCTTTATTGCTTTTGTATATGAAGTTCCTGCGTAAGAACCTGTAAGTGAATGAACACTTGCAGAGGAGTAAGACGATAATGCTGCAATTACAGCTGCTTCATCCCAGTAACCTACACCTTCAGTAATAGGAATGTTTGAGTGCTCAGATGAAAGAACATCCTCTTTCTGTGTAGTGAATGTCTCACTTTTAAGTTCCCCACTAACTGTTACTTCTGAAAGTTTTCCTTTGCTTACATTTACTTCATACATGTCCGCTTTGTAAAACTCAGCATCCCCTTGGGTGTCCATATAAAAGCCTTTTTCAGGGGAGGCAGTAGGTAAGGTCTCTCCATTTATCAGCTTCTTGACTGTACCTTTACTATAGCCTTTACTCCTTACAATTCCCCCATCTAATAGCTCAATATCTTTAGCTGCAATGTATGCAGCAGTAACGAAACTTGAAATTAGGTTCTTTACATATATATTTTCTGCAAGAAGCTCATCTGTAACACTAGACGCTGACTCGAACTTATCAGGAAGTGTTGAAAGCGCCATTTCAGCAAAGTTCTCATCACCTACTACAATACTCCTCCAGTTTTTTGACTCTGTATACACGTAAGTCTTCTTATCTACAGTAGAGAAGTACCAATCTCCTGGTAAAAGCTTCATACCATTTGCATTAGTAGGAGCAGTTTTGTGAGCACCTAAATAATATGCAGGAGTTGTCTCATCAATGCACTTTAATTCCTGTGTGTCAGCTACAAGTGTTGTACCAAGATACTCAGCCTTCATGGAAATTCTTATTGATAGTCGCTTATCACTGTGCGATATGGTGTATGTGGTAGAAGAAATCTCAGTACCATCTACTGTAAACACAGGAATAATAGGTCCATAGCCGCTGATGCGTGGGAGAAACTGTACAACAGTTGAACCAGATTCATTTCTAAGATTTCTTGTGTAAGTTGATATACTCATCTGATTTGAATTTCGTTACATAGGTTTAGAATAACGTTATCGGGTTTATGAATAACGTTATACAGTTCATGAAAAACGTAACACAGTGTTCAATATCGTTGGTGAGTATAGAAATCAGGAGCATCACCTGAGGAATTATCACTTCATGGTATATTACTCCTTTTACCCACCAGCAGGTGAAGGAATACTTGGAAGGATAAAAAATGTAGTAATCTATCGAAGAGACTTGAAAGTATGGGTACTAGATTGCTCAATTTACTTTATTGACAGGTACCTTAACTGGTTAAGGAATGAAAGAATAAAGATACGTTTAAACAAAAAAAGTCCAAAGGAGTATAGAAGTGAACTTGGTCTAGCATTATAATTTAGTCCAAGAAAACGTCCGCACGCCCTTTTGTCCCTTTTTAACTGACTCTGACAATGGGGAGTGGTACACTTCTTATCAGCCTTGAACTTGTTGTTGCACTGCCATACTACACTTCTGTACTTATCAGTAGAGTGCCAAACCTTGGAGCCGTAGAAACAACCACAGTCTCCGCAAATAAGCTTTGAGGTGAATATGGATTTTGAAGAATGTTGCCTCTTTTCCTTTCTTCTAGCTTTCAGCTCCTGCTGCGCCATCTCAAATTGCTCAGAGATTATGATAGCTTCATGCCCGTTTTCCACTAGATATTTCCTCACCTCTCAATTGTTAGAAATTCTCCTGGAAAGAAAATCTCTCATATAGGTCTTTTGGTATATGGCGTTTCCACATTACTTCTCGTTCTGAATAAAGCAGAGGCTATTTATAAAAATGACAAGTCTATAACGGACTTCGTTAAGTCTCTATAAAAAAGCTAATATTATGTAAAGAAATACTGCATAGATTCGCCTCTAGGCTGCCTCAAATATCTAATCTTATAGATTTATTAACATAATGAAAGTCTTTAAATAACCTTTATTACATAGAAAAAAGTTGTTCAAAAGCAAAAAACATATACTCTTTGATCATTCCCAAAGCATAAGGAATATTTACTCTACCAGACAAACTCTGGAAGATTCTTAAGGGATATCAAATTAGAAGGATTGAGGTTGGCCGCTTTCCTTGATTTTTTACATTATATTGACTATCTATTTTCACCATATTAAAGTTGGTATAGATATCACACAAATCATTTCAAGTTTATTTGTGATTCCGTATACATGAAAAAAAACAAAAGGTGAAATATGCGAATGGGAAAAAGGAAACACATATTTATTTTCTGCCTTATAGTCATGCTTCTTGCTGCATGTAATCCAACAATTACAATCGAAAAGATTAAAGTCACTTTTATTGGCCTAGATGGAAATGAAGTATCGCAAGTAATGGTAAATAAAGGAACTACTGTAACACCACCGATTTTGGAATCAACAGATGAATACTCCTTCCAAGGTTGGAGCTTGGATAAGGAGGGTACAAAGGTATTCGATTCCAACACTCCTATTACATCCGATACAATTCTCTATTCTGTTTGGATGAGAATCTATAAAGATGAAAATAGTGGCCTTATCTATCAGGAGAATAGAGATGGGACTTTGTCTGTAAAAGGTGCACTAAATCCATCAGTTTCATCTCCTTGGGGATGCAGAATTCCTGATGAATATGAAGGAAAGACAATAACTTCCATTGAAGACAAAGCTTTTAGTGGATGCTATTACTTATTGGGAATTGAAATTCCTTCTACCATTACACGTATAGGGGAATGTATTTTTGATTCATGTTATAACCTTTCTACAATCATTGTTAAGGAAGGAAACAAGAATTACAAGATAATAGATGGAGTACTATTTAGCGTAGATGAAACATCGATAATCCAGTATCCACCTCATAAACAAACTGGAACGGGTAATTATGAGATACCTGACACAGTCACCACTATATGCAGCGGAGCTTTCTTAAACTCTCGCCTCACTTCCGTTACTATACCTAACTCCGTAATAACAATTGGAGATAAGGCTTTCATGTACAGTGATATCTCTGGAATCGTTCTCCCAGATAAACTCATATCAATCGGAGAAGAAGCTTTCGCCCTGTGTAGTAACCTCACTCAGATTAGAATACCAGCTTCTGTTAAAGAAATTGGATTAAAAGCATTTTATTTTTGCGAATCTATGAAAGAGATTATTGTTTCTCAAGAGAATAAATGCTATTCATCCCAAGATGGTGTTCTTTTTGATAAAAATATGACAACATTGATAAACTATCCAATCAGCAAAAGCGGTAGTGTATATACAGTACCAGACTCTGTAACTTCATTAGAAGCTAATTCCTTCTTGAATTGTCAATCATTAGAAAAGGTGTTGATTCCAGACTCTGTGACATCCATTGGAGACGGTGCATTCTATAACTGCAATAACCTCAAAGAGGTTCCTATTCCTAAGACCATAAAGTCATTTGGTAAAAGTGTATTTGAGAATTGTGAAAAACTTACTTCCATTATTATTCAAGATACAGTCACTTCAATTGAAGAGCGTGCTTTTTATAACTGTAGCGAGATTACATCGATCTTCATTCCTGCAAGTGTAAGCTCCATTGGAAATAATGCCTTTGGAAATTGCGACAAACTAAAAGAGATAACTGTTGCCAATGATAATAAGTATTTTACTACAGAAGATGGTGTCCTTTTTGACAAGAGCATGTCCAAACTAATCTGTTACCCTGAAGGAAAAGAAGGCTCCTCCTATACTATTCCCAATAGTGTAACTTCACTGGAACCCTATGCTCTCCAAGGTTCACTACTAAATACAATAACTCTTCCGAATAATCTTAAGTCAATTCGGGAAGGAGCTCTTAGCTATATTAAGGGATTATCTACTATATCTATTCCAGGAAGTGTAACTGAAATCGAACCTTTTGCCTTTGCTTTCAGCAACTTGGAAAAGATAGAAGTTGCAGAAAGCAATAAAAACTATTCTTCTAAGGACGGTGTGCTCTTCAATAAGAGTCTATCGGCTTTGATATACTATCCTAAATTAAAATCTGGCACAGAATATACTGTTCCGTCTGGAGTATCGAGAATTGAAGAATACAGTTTCTATGGAGTTACTAATCTCCAGGAAATAATAATCCCTTCCTCTGTAACTACAATCAGTAATAATGTGTTCTACTATTACTCTGGAAAAGTCACCATCAACAAGGCCAAAGGCTCAATTAGTGGTGCTCCTTGGGGTGCATTTTATGCCACAGTTCAATGGCAGGAATAACCCAAAAGATGATGGCCCAAAGGAAATAAATCCTTTGGACCATTTTTAATAATTCTTATATAAAGCCCAATTCTATTGTTACTTTTTCATTAAGTAGTTTTAATGATAGGCTTTTTGTTTGTTAATCTTCATTTCAAGAGAAACATCTATGGAAAAAACTATTTTCCCTATTATCCATTCTTCTCATCGTTATTACCATTTCCTGTGATGATAGTTCAACAAATATCCCACCACCCTTTACTGTATATGGAAAGATTCTTAATCGGGATTGCAAAGAGTCTAGATTATTTATTCTATAAATCGAAGAATTAAAAAGCTTTACAATTTTCATAAGTAAAACTGGAGATAAAATAACATAAAATGCCTTTACATATGGTGAGTAGTCAGATGCATCGCTTAATTTCAAGTGCTAAGCAAATGCATCAACACCTCACAAAACCTTACTTACTCAAAGCTTCACATAAATTTTAGGATTCACAATTGGTGACTGTTTCATAAAGATTTTTACCTTTCCTAATTAATCCTTTTTCTTTTGCACTCTGCGTCTTAAGACACTATATAGTGTTTTGATGCAGTAGTGATGCCACTAACTACATAATATAGATATTATCCCAATAGTTTTACATTGAGTTTTGCTATTATATCTGAGATAGGACAATGCATCATGTAAATGTTAATATGGAAATGTATAAAAGTTACGAAATAGAAATGCATGAAAACATGCATTTTTTTTACTCAAATTAAACATCAATAATAGTGTCATCTTATAAAATGGAGGCAACCAAAATATGAGGTGACATTAAAGAATCAATATTATTATGCTATTGCAGATAAAAGGATTTAATTAATATTGTCATGAAGCCTCATCATAATAGTTATAGAAAACTATAGAAAAGGAAGCATATAGATAGGAATATAAGTAACACCATTTTCACGCTTATAGTCTTTTGTGTGAACTATATACTTTTCTCCAATTCTACTGGAAAACTTGTTGCAGAAATCATCAAATGATTTATGGGCTTTATAATTGCTAGACTTGACTTCAAGCGGACATATCTTAGTGCCCGAAGAAAGCAGGAAATCAATTTCATGGAGATGATTCGATGTTTCACTTTTCATGGTGTAGTAGAATAAGTTATTTCCTTTTGTTACCAGGATCTGAGCAACAATGTTTTCATAGACATAACCTAAATTAGCATCGAGTTTATCGGAAAGTAACTTGTCATAAATTATGTTTTCGGTAAAGTTCTTGTCTTTGTAGGAAAGGGTTATGAATAATCCAATATCAGATACAAAGAGCTTAAATCTTTCAGGATCCTTCTCAAGTGCCATGCCTACACCTGGATTATTGGAATGATATGCTATATTTACAGTATATGAGCTGAGTATATCAGGTAGAACCCTGTAAATCTGTTCAGAACGTGTTCCTTCCCTTGCTGATGAATATACATATCTAGAACTGTTTCCGGTTAAACTGGCAGGAATTGACTCAAAAATATCTCCAGCCAATCCTGTGCCATCTATCTTAGTAAAGTCTTCCTCATATAAATCTACAATTGCTCTTTTTGTTTCATCGACAGAACATAGATTATTCTTTTCCAAATAAGTTTCTATAGCCTGAGGCATACCTCCGATTAGCATATATAAT
>NZ_JAXEGN010000191.1:0-9619 GCF_034103065.1 Bullifex sp.
GTATTTTAATTGAATATGTCATTGGAAGAAATAAATGCTGAAATTGAAGCTTGACATATAGATAATACTGTTGTAAGAATATAGGAATCGTATTAAGGAGGGCAAGATATATGAAAAGAATAAAACAAATTAGCTCTCCACGAACTATTTGATAAAAGAGTTGCATATTATTTTCTATCGTATCTTCCACATTTGGGAGTAGTTTCGGCTTTTTTTACAACAATGAATAAATTCTTTAAGTATGCTCTTAAGTTTAAGAGAGATTATGTTTTATCAGCTACAGGGCTGATATTAGGAATATTAATTGATGCGCTAATACCTTATATTATTGCTCATATAATTGATGATGTAATAATAAATCGGGTATTTACCTATGCTCCACTTTTATTAGCACTTGTTTTTATTTGCTATTTATTAAGAGGGGTTTTTAAATATATTGCTGAGTATTTTTCTGATAGAATTAGTTTAGGCGTAACTAATAGTGTAAGAAGTACTTTATTTGATCACATTTTAAAACAAAGTGGTGAATTTTTTATAAATAATAAATCAGGTGATTTACTCACAAGAGTTCGTTATGATAGTGAAAATGTAGGCTTTTCATTTGGATTTATTTTTATCTTCTTTGTTGAAATAGTACTTCATACAATTGTTATGACTTTTTCACTAGTTTTTAATTGTTTTATTATCTCAATCCCTGTTTTGATTCTAATTCCGATTATGGGATATTTAAGTATTAAAAGGGAGATGGCATCAAATAGGTATTTTGATTTAATTAGTGACGAAACAGCACTAATGAACCAAACTGCAGCTGAAGACCTTGATGGAATTAGAACAGTTAAAGCCTACAATAAGGAAGAATTAGGGATTAGAAAATTTTCTAAAAGAAATAAGAACTTTTATAATCTTAATGTTGAACAAGAAAATACTGACAATAACTATGAGAGTGCAACTAATTCTATAGCTAGAATTATGTATGCTCTAACAATTCTCTTTGGAGCTGTTTTAGTTATGAATGGCCAAATCAGCTTAGGTCTCCTAGCTTTAGCTGTTACCTATGTTAATAACTTAATTTGGCCAATGCTTGAAATAGGGTGGGTTATTAGTGAGCTTGCAAGAGCTAGAGCAAGTGGTAAGAAAATTGTTTTGCTTTTAGAAACGCATAGTGAAATTATCACTACCGATGAATTTCCAGAGGTTGATAACTTTGATATTGAATATAAGAATATCGGCTTTAAGGATGTTTTGTTTGATATTAATTTCTCTCTTAAGGAAGGAAAGAGTCTTGCTATTATGGGAGCAACAGGAGATGGTAAGAGTGTATTAGTTTCACTATTAACAAGACTCTTTGATCCTAGTGAAGGCGAAATAACTCTTGGAGGAATAAACATTAATAAGCTTCCTCTTTCATATTTAAGGAAGAATATAGCTTTTGTTCATCAGGATGTATTTCTATTTAGTGATTCAATTATTAATAACATTACAAAAGGGTGTGATGAAATTAATTTAAATAAAATTAATAATGCGATTAAAATCGCAAATGCCTATGAGTTTATATCAAAGCTTGAGCAAGGGCTTGATACTAAAATAGGAGAACGTGGGGTAGGCCTATCTGGTGGACAAAAGCAAAGACTAACCATTGCAAGAGCACTATTACAAGATGCTAAGGTTCTAATATTAGATGATGTTACTAGTGCACTTGATATGAAAACAGAAAGAGCTTTTTCAAATAATTTAAAAGCTATAAGGGCTTCAAAGATAATAATTGCACATAGAATTTCTTCTGTTAAGGATTGTGATGAAATAGTAATTCTTGAGAAGGGAAAAATCGTAGAAAGAGGTAATCATGAAGAATTACTTCAACTAAAGGGTAGGTATTATCAAACTTATGTTACCCAGCTTGAAAGTGGGGCAAAATAATGGAACAGAAAAAAACTCTTTTTAGGTTATTAAAATATTTAACTAAATATAGGCTAAGTGTTTTCTTAGTTATTTTAATTATGTCAATTGCATCTTTAATATTAGTTATTTTACCATTTATTGCTGAAAACATTATTGATGTTCAAATAGTAAATAAAAATATTAATGGTGTTTTAAGACTTAGTATAATTTATATTATCTTAGTTTTAGTTTGGTGGGCTTTATCAATTATTAGAGTTAGAATTATGAGTAAGGTTTCTAATAAAGCAATATTAGAAATTAGAGATGAAGTTTTTAAGCATCTACAAACCCTTGATCTATATTACTTTGATTCAAGACCAACTGGAGGAATTCTATCGAGGTTAATAGGTGATATATCATCACTAAAACAATTACTAACTCAGCTTGTAACTATTTTAGTTCCAAATACTTTTTTCCTTCTTAGCTTAATTGTTGCAATGCTAATATTAAATCCAATATTAGCTCTTGGCAGCTTGATATCTCTACCAATTGTATTTATTGGAACCTTTTACATAATGAGTATCAACTATCCACGTTGGTATGAGTATAGGCATAAGCAATCAGAAATTGCAGGATTCTCCCATGAAGCTTTCCAAGGTATTAAAGTAATTCAAAGCTTAGGTGCAGAAGAAAAAGAGAAGAATGCATTTGAACGTATTAATGACGAAATAGTTAAGCTCTGGATAAAATGTGTACGCTTTGGTGATAGCGTTGGTATTATTATCGATTTATCAAGAGGAATCGGATATCTATTTCTATATCTATTTGCAATTTATCTTTTAAAAATTGATCAAAGCAGTGTAGGTGAGCTTATTGCTTTTTCAACATATATAACACTATTTTGGAGTCCTGTAAGAACTCTTTCACAAATGTATAACCAGCTTAGTAATAACTTAAGTGGTGCAAGTAGAGTATTTGAAATTTTGGATGAAGAAAGTTCTATAATTGAGAAAGAAAATATAAAGGATTTACCAGAGGTTGAGGGTAATGTTACTTTCTCAGAAGTCTCTTTTTCATATCCTGATGAAAAGGATAAACTTATATTAAAGGATGTTAGTTTTACTGTTAAAAAGGGTGAAAAGATAGCATTAGTTGGACCAACTGGTGCCGGGAAGACTACAATAATTAATCTTATTTCTCGTTTTTATGATCCAATAAGAGGAAATGTATTAATTGATGGTTATGACATTAAGGACTACTCTGTTTCATCATTAAGAAGATATGTTGGAGTAATGACTCAAGAAAGCTTTTTGTTTACTGGTACTATTTTAGATAATTTAAGATATGGGGCAGAATATGCAAGTTTAGAAAGATGTAAAGAAGCTTGTCGCCTTATTGGGTGTGATGATTTCATCTCACGCTTTGGTTATGATGCAAAGATAAATGAGCTATCTTTATCTATTGGTCAAAAGCAACTTATTGCACTTGCAAGAACACTTATTAGAGATCCTAAAATTTTAATTCTCGATGAAGCAACTAGCTCTATCGATACTAATACTGAAATAAAGGTACAAAAAGGAATTCAAACCTTGATGAAGGGGCGAACTTGTTTTGTCGTTGCTCATAGGTTATCAACAATAAGAAATTCAGATAGAATATTTGTTATTGATGATGGTGGTATAGTAGAAGAAGGTAATCATGATGAGTTACTCATAAAAGATGGGTACTACGCTACACTTTATAGAGCACAGTTTGAATAAGGATTATATATGATTAAAGGTATTATTTTTGATCTAGATGGTACTCTTCTCGATTCAATGGATCTTTGGGTTAGAATTGATAAAGAGTTTTTAAAAAAGAGGGGACTTGAATACACTCAAGACTATTCAAAGGCTATTACTGCCATGGAGATAACAGAAACAGCAATTTACACGATAAATCGTTATAACTTAAAGGAAAGTGTTAGCGAAGTGATTAGTGAATGGAAAGAGATGGCCATCAATGAATATAAAAATAGTATTAATTTAAAAGAAGGTGTTACTAATTTTTTAAACCATTTAAAAGAAAAAGGGATAAAAATAGCTATTGCTACTTCTTCTTCTAAAGATTTTTTTATTCCATGTTTAGAGCGACACAACATATTAAATTTTTTTGATGTTATTGTTACTTCCTCTGATGTAGGTATTGGTAAATCTTCTCCTAAGATTTATTTTCATGCAGCTTCTAAACTGGGCTTAAGTGATAATGAATGTGTAGTTTTTGAAGATTTACCTCTTGCTTTAAAGTGTGCTAAAAGCGCAGGGTTTTATACAGTTGGTGTATATGATGAATTTAATAAAGAGGATAGTGCACAAATAAAGAAATATAGTGATAAGGTAATTAGTTCATTTTTGCAATTGATTTAAAAATATCTTTATGTTCAATTAATAAATGAATTATAATTATTTCTAGGAGGAAGATATGAAAGTTGTATATACAATTGGCAGACAGTTTGGTAGTGGTGGTAGAAAGGTTGGTAAGGCGCTAGCAGAAAAACTAAATATACCTTTCTATGATAGAGAGCTACTTGCAATTGCAGCAAAGGATAGTGGTCTTAGTGAGGCATTATTCCATAATGCAGATGAAAAACCAACTTCTTCTTTATTATACTCTCTAGTAATGGGTAACTATTCTGCTGTTTCAAGCACACTTGGCTTTAATGAAATGCCATTAAATGACCAACTATTCTTGATTCAATCAAAAACTATTAAAAAGGTTGCCGATCAAGGTAGTTGCGTAATTATTGGTCGCTGTGCAGATTACATCCTTCGAGATGATCCATCAGTTATTTCAGTATTTATTCATGCTCCAATTGAAGCAAGAATAGAAAGAGCTATTAATGTTTATGAAGTTGAACCTGATAAGGCAGAAGATATTTGTTTAAAAAATGATAAAACAAGAGCTAACTTCTACAATTATTACTCTGACCAAAAATGGGGTATGTGTAAGACTTATGATCTTTCATTAGATAGTTCATTACTTGGAATTGATGGCTGTGTTGACCAAATAATTAATTTCACAAAGCTTCATGAAGCTCATAAAGGTAGTAAAATCTGATGGTATTTGATGTTCTATCCCAACTTGAGAGTTATCAAAATACCTTTAGTGAAATTCAAAATGTAATTGATATCATGGATAGAAGCCTTCCTTATGACCAAAAGGAAGGCACTTATGTGTGTCCAGAAAATAGTAATGTTTCTTACAGTGTTTCAACAATATTAACAAGTGATAAAGGGATTTTATTAAAGGTCGATAAAAAAGCAATTGTTATTACCCTAGAGGGGGAAATGGTTGTTTCATCTAAGGATGTTGATAAAGTTTTTATTTTGTCTGAAGGTAGATTTATACTTTTAGATGAAGGGGAATGGAGAATATGTATGAGCTCCAATTTACCCACAAATATTAAATATTGTGTTTTTACCTTTTAAAATAATTGCCGCCCTTTCGGACGGCAAACTTTTTAGTTAATTGCAATTAGTTCAATTTCGAATATAAGTAGTGAATTAGGCTCAATTGTTTCAAGTAGCTGAGTGCCATAGCCTAGATTAGGATGAACATAAGCAATAGCTGTTTCACCAACACTCATATTAGATACTGCTTCCTTAAAACCAGGGATTGTATTTGTTAAGGCAAATTCTACATTACTTCCTTGGTCAAGGGTGTTTCCATATAAATCCTTTAAGGTATAAGAAAGTGTAACTGTGCTATCTTGAGTTGGTTTTGGACCATCTTGAGAAATCATGATTTTATATTGAAGACCTGAAGAAGTAGTAACAACACCTTCTTGGTTTTTATTATCTTGTAAGAATGCTTCTGCAGCTTGAAGGTTATTTGCAGAAAGCTCTGCAATGTACTTGTCATACTCTTCTTGCATTTTCTGAGAATATTCATTCATTGCATTCTCTCTTTCTGTTTCACTAAGAAGTGGAGCGTCATTAAATAGTGCATGCATTGCACCATCTACAAATGAATATGCATCTAAATCTAAACCGGAATAGAAGAGCTGGAATGAGATATAGTAGCCATATGAATATGCAAACATTTCAGAAATATCATCTGTTTTAGTTAATGCATTAATTTCATCGATACTTGCTGGTAGGCTTCCTATTGTATCTTGTACTCCTGCTGCATATACATTGTTAATGTAGTTGTCGAGGTAGGAGTTCATCTCATCAACTGTGATAAATGGATCAACATAACTCCAGAAATCAATTACGCCTTTAGCAAAGTATCCAGCTCTTAAGTTTAAGCCTTGGCTGAGATAGCTTGAAATAAGGTCATAACCATATGCATATGAAAAACGTGATGTTAAGTCATCAACTAGCTCTGCATTCCAAGCTCTCTGTCCTGGATAAACTACACTTTGAGATGTTTCTGGGAAATTAACCTTATATGCACCAGTTTTTACACCAATTGTAATATCTCTTACGCTAACAGCTGTTGTCTGTCCTGGAAGAGACATTGTCATAATTCCATTATCCTTAATTGCTAAGATTTCACCACCCTGGTAGTGGGAAATTGGGAATGTAGATTTAGTATCATTTGAGAAATGATAGATATACTCAGTTCCATTTTCATCCATTACAAGTAAGGAATTTCCATGGGACATTTCAACTGTGCTAATTACTTTTACAACTCTCTCATCACTGCCAATTTCTTTTGCACCCATTGCAAAAAGAGAAAGAGATACTAAAAGAAGTAGCATTACCAATAGTGTTTTTTTCATTTTTTATTTTCCTTTTGAGCCAAAATTATATCTTCATGTCATATTCGTCAAGCTATGATTAAGGCTCTTTATTTGTTATCATTACTTTATCATAAAGTTTATATATTATTGTGAAGATTTAATGGAGTTATAAACATGCACGTAATTGAAGACAAAATAACAGAGCTTGATAAGAAAATGCTTAGAGAGTGTGTTAGAGTTGCACATGAGTCAAAGTTAAATGGTAACCACCCATTTGGATCTCTGTTAGCCGATAAAGATGGAAATATATTACTTGAGATGCAAAATGCTTTTACAGAAGGAGGGTCTGCATACCATGCTGAGACATTACTTGCATTCAAGGCTGTAAAGCTATATTCACCTGAATTTTTATCATCCTGTACTTTATATACTAATTTCGAACCATGTGTTATGTGCACTGGTGCTATTTACTGGGCAAATATTGGTCGTTTAGTTTATGGAGCAACTGAGGAGCAATTACTCTCCTATACAGGTGCAAATGATGAAAACCCAACATTTAGTCTTGATTGCAGAAGTGTAATTGAAGCAGGTCAAAAGAATATTAAGGTAGCTGGACCTGTTGATGACGAAGAACTAATTAATGAAATTTGTGCTGACCACGTTGGATTTTGGAAGTGAACAATATACAAGAATTCCTACCTTATATTTTAAAGCATGAAAATATTTCAAGAATTGAGGATAAAACTTTATTAATTGGTGATAGAAGATCTTATCCCTTTGAGAAAAAGTTTTATAAAGCTGAAAATGTTTTTGAAGCTGCCTCAGCTATTAAGAATATGGTTACCCAAGGAGGCGGTCCCCTTGAGGTAGCCTTAAATTCTTTAGTCTTAATTGCAAAACAAAATGGTAAATGTGAAAAAGCATTTAAAGAAGGTGTAACTGCTCTTATAAATTCACGTCCAACAAATACTACTATGGCGCGTGAACTTAAATGTGTTTTGCCAACAATAATTAATTCTTTTGAATGTGATAACTTTGTTAGCAAAGTGGAAGAAATAGTTAATAATCGCCTCGATTACTACGACTCTTGTTATGACAAAATGAGTGATATTGGTTCTCATCTAATTAATGATGAGGATGGTATTTTAACTACATGTTTTCCAGAGCACTCATTTTTCTTATCTCTATATAAGGCAAGATTAGCTAATAAGAGATTTTGTGTTTTTGCACCAGAAACTAGACCTTATCTACAAGGTGCAAGACTAACAAGTTCCTCTCTTAGCTTAATGGGTTTTGACCACTATTTAATTACAGATAATATGGTTGGAACCTTTATGAGAGAGGGCAAAATAAATAAGTATATGACTGCTGCAGACCTGGCGCTTAAGGATTTAACTGTTGTTAACAAAATAGGTACATTTCAAAATGCAGTAGTTGCAGCTACCTTCAACATCCCTTACTATGCCTTTGCTATTAGTTTTGATCAAACAAAAAAGGATTTTAATGATATTGTTATTGAATATCGTGATAGCGAGGAAGTTAAAAACTTTAGAGGTGTAAAGACTACACTTGATAGTGTTAATGCAATTTATCCATGTTTTGATATTATTCCATCAAAGTATGTAAGTGGGGTAATTACACCAGATAAGCTATTTTTAAATGGAGAAAAAAGATGAAAGCACTAATACTAGGTACAGGTGGTGATAAATTAGCTTTTAAGGAGGCAGAAAAAAAGAGTGGAAGTAACCATTTTGGTGAATATGAATATTACCAAGCAGATGATTTAATAGTTCTACCTCGCCATAAAATGGCTCACTCCGTAGCACCTCATTTAATTAATTATAGAGCAAACATCCATGCTCTTAAGGATTTAGAGTGTGAGGAGGTTATTTCTGTTTATGCTGTTGGATCAATTAGTGATAAACTACTTCCTGGTGAAATTGGTTATGTTACAGACCACATTGATATGACACACTCAAGAAATAATTCCTTTTTTGATGGCACATTTTACAGCCTAAAGCATGTTAATGCAGAAAATCAATTTTCAAGTGCTTTGCAGGAGAGGATAAAAAAGGTTTTACCTGCTATTAAAGGTGATTTAATATACGTTACAACACAAGGTCCAAGACTAGAAACTAAAGCGGAAATTAGAGCATACAAGGCAATGGGATGTGATGTTGTTGGAATGACTCTTTCAACTGAAGCTGATTTAATTAATGAGCTTGAAATACCTAACTTAGCTATTTGTTACTCAATTAATATGGCAGCAGGTTTAAGTAGTACAGATCTTGAATTTATTGGGGATGATGAGGTTAATAAGATTTCTCAAACTATTGTTAATAGCGCTATAAAGGTTTTATTAAATGAATGATAATTTTTTTACTTGGATTAAGGAAAACGAAGGTTATTTAGAGCCATTAAATGAGGTTGTCCAGAGATTAAATAAAAAAGCAAATGTGCTTTGTATTGGGCAATATAGCATTTTAGGAGGAGCCTTAATTAAGGATATTGTTGGTGCTAATGTTGATATCCTACTTGATGAAGATAGCAATATTGATCCTACTATGCTAGAGCAATTAAACCTTAATAGGGTTAGCTCAATAAAAGATTCATATACATTTGTGTTTATGCCAATTTATATCAATACAATAAATAAGGATTTAGTTGTTCCTCTTTTATTTGATGTATATGAAAAAATGAAAAAGAGCAGTGAGTTTTTGGTTTATTTTCTTTCATCTGCAAGGGTAGAACCAAAGCCATTAGAATTAATGCCAGCTTTTTACAATGAAGAAGAAAAAATGTTAGTTAAGCTTTATACTGCAGAGGATGTAATTAATACGCTTTCAACACTTGGCTTTAAGTTTAGTAAGATTGATTACTTAGCTGTTAATTCCCCATATAGGATTGTTTATGTAGATTGTTTGAAGATTATTCCATAGGGCTTGAAAATAAATAAAGTAGTGTTAGATTAATAATGTAGGAGCAAAAAAGATATGAAAAAAAGTGTTTTAATTA